>CAJJBR010000038.1 GCA_905182475.1 Akkermansiaceae bacterium
CTTGGGTTGTGGGGAAGATTTATCGCGAAGGCGCGGAGGAAGACTTGGGTTGGGGGATTTTTAACCACGGAATACACGGAACACACGGAACACACGGAAGGAGAGGTAATGAAAATTTGCGGAGGACTGGCTTTGCGATCCTTTGCGGCCTTCGCGTCTTTGCGGTAAAATCTTAGTTTCGGATTTGGTGCTTAGAATTATGTGCTTTCTACCCTAGGTTCTCGATGCGGAAAACTACGGGGGTGGAGTTGATGCAATCTAGGGCTTCGATTTCCTGGAGGGCTTTGGTTAGTTTTCCGAAAGGGCAGGTGTGGAGGAGGAAGACCATATCGACGAAGGCGGCGTCAGGGTTGGAGGAATCGATGGGGGAGTGGGTGCCGGAGATGCCGATTTCGTGTTTTGCTAGGACGTTGGCGATGGATGCTACGACGCCGACTTTATCGGTGACATCGAAGCGGACGTAGTAGCCGGTGGTGGTGTCCTCGATGGGGATGAGTTTTCCTGTCTCGCGGTAGGGGAGGAAGCCGCGGTGGCGGGTGCCGGGGGCTACTACTCGGGCGGCTTCTACGAGGTCTGCTACTACTGAAGAGGCGGTTGGGCCTTGGCCTGCGCCTGCTCCGTAGAAGAGGGATTCACCGGCTGCATCTGCATTGACGGCGACGGCATTGAAGACTCCGTTTACTGCGGCGAGGATATGTTTTTTGGAAATGAAGGAGGGCTGGACGCGGAGCTCGACGGAGCCGCAATCACGCTCGCGGACGATGGCGAGGAGCTTGATGACGTAGCCGAGGGATTTCGCGAACTGGATGTCGGTGGGGCGGACTTGCTCGATGCCGGTGACATACACTTCCTTGGGATCGATGGGGAAACCGTAAGCGAGGGTGGCGAGCAGGATCGCCTTGTGGGCGGCATCCCAGCCGTTGACGTCGAGTGCTGGATCCGCCTCTGCGTAGCCGAGATCTTGGGCTTCTTGGAGGGCGGTGGGGTAGTCGATACCGCGCAGGGTCATCTGCTCGAGGATGTAGTTCGAGGTGCCGTTGATGATGCCGGTGAAGGAGTGGATTTGGTTGCCGACGAAGGAATCCTGGACGGTTTTGACGATGGGGATGCCTCCGGCGATGGCGGCCTCGAAGAAGATGGGGGTTTTCATTTTCCGGGAAATGGCGAAGAGCTCGACCCCGCGCTCGGCTAGGAGGGCTTTGTTGCCGGTGACTACGGGTTTTTTCGCGAGGAGTGCGGCGGCTACGATTTCGAAGGCATCCGTGGTGCCGCCGATGAGTTCGACGACGATATCTACGGAGGGGTCGTTGACGAGCTCGTGCCAGTTGGTGGTGAGCATTTCCTGCGGGACGGCGGATTTCGTGGCGCGGGTCTTTTTTAGATCGCGGACGAGGATTTTCGTAATGTGGAGGGATACGTCACTCCCTGTGCGATCGGAGATAAGTTCCCCATTTTTCTCGATGGTGTTCCATACGCCGGAGCCGACGGTGCCGAAGCCCGCGAGGCCGATTCCTAATTTGTTGCTATTGCTCACGGGGGGAGGGTGAGGCTTTAAATTTCAAATTTCAAATCTCAAACTTCAAATCTCAAGGAAGAGGAAGAATTCGGCGGTAGGTGATGGATTGACTTTTATCACGTAAGGAACGATTGCTCTTTTGTTGAACGCGATGGGAAAAAAGACTGAATTTTTCGCTGGGTGGCTGTTGCTGCCATTGGTTTTTACGGGCTGTGCTGCGCTTTCTCCGGAGAGTCGGATGGCGGAAGTGGGTGCGCCGGGGGCGTGGGCGGCTACCAAAGAGGCGCAGGCGGGGATCGATAAAAGATGGGTAGGGAAAATCGGAGGTTCCGAGTTGCGGGGGCTGGTGGACACGGCGATTTCCAATAATCAGGATCTAAAAGTGGCTGCGGCGCGGGTGGATCGCGCCGGGGCGGAGGCAAAAATCGCGGGAGCCGGGCGTTTGCCTAGCCTGGGGCTGGGTGGTGACACGAGGAGGGATAAACAGAATTTCATTGGCTTTCCGTTCGCAGGTGGAGGCGGAGGGGTGCCATCGAATATTTCCCAACAGTTCGGGGTGAATCTGAATGCTGCCTGGGAGGTGGATGTGTGGGGTAGGGCGAAGGCTGGGCAGGAGGCAGCGATCGCGGATGCTCAGGCGCGGGCTTATGAGTATGAGGCGGCACGGGTTTCCTTGGCCGGGCAGGTGACTAAGGCTTGGCTGGCTTTGGGCGAGGCGAATGAGCAGGTGGAACTTGCGGGGGATGCAGTGCAGGCGGCTGGGATTTTGGCGGATGCGGTGAGAGAGCGTTTTGATCGAGCGATTGCAGATGGTGGTGGGACGGCATCGCAGGTACGGCTGACGGAATCCGAGAGATCGACACGTCAGGGCGCTCTCGCGCAACGGAAGCAGGAACGGGAGCGGGTTTTGCGGCAGTTGGAGATTCTGATGGGGAAATATCCTTCAGGCAGTCTTTCGACGGGCGCTAGGTTACCAGTGTTTCCCGGAAAAACACCGGCAGGTTTGCCATCTGAGCTGTTGCTTCGCAGGCCGGATATTCTCGCAGCGGAGAGGAGTCTGGCGTCATCGGGTCGGAAGGTGAAACAGCGTAAGCTCGCCCGTTTTCCAAGTCTGAGCCTGACCGGTTCTGCTGGAACTACGACTGAATCGATCCGCGATGTGCTGAGTAGTGATTTTGGCGTGTGGTCGGTCGGTGGTAGTTTGACCCAACCGATTTTTCAAGGTGGCGAAATCAGAGGGGAAATCGAGAAGGCGAAAGCGACCGAACGTGAGGAAGGTGCGATACTCCAAAAAGTCGTGCTGGATGCATTTGGTGAAGTGGAGCAAGCCTTGGTGGCGGAGATGTTTCTGTCCGAGCGGGAGCGCGCGGGGAAATCCGCAGCGGGTCTAGCGAAAGAAGCTGCGGAGCGCGCTGGTGAAGAATACTCGGCAGGGACGGGGGATGTGCTTACTTTAATAGATGCGACCCAGCGGATGATCGATTCCGCCAGCCAGTATGTCGCGATCCGGCGGCTACGTTTGGAAAATCGGGTAGATTTGCACCTAGCGCTGGGTGGAGATTTCCGGTCGGCGAAGTAACGAAAATTTAGTCATGAACGAAACATTGGAGCAGGATAGGAAAGTTCAAGTTAGGGCGGTTCTATCGTTTGTGATCATTCTCGCGATCATCGGGATCACGATTCTTGGTATCGTTATTCTTGTGGTCAACAAGCGCGTGGCGAAGGAAGAAGATAAGGAGAGAATCGTCCCGGCAGTGGTGACGGTAGAGGTGGTAAAATCAGACTACGCGGTGAAAATTTCCACTCAGGGAGTGGTGGAGAGTATGCGTCGGACAATGCTCGCTGCGGAAGTTGGAGGGCGGGTGATGGAGATTTCTCAGAATCTGAAACGCGGTGGAGTTGTGAAGGAAGGTGAGCGGCTCGTGCAGATCGATCCAGCGGACTACCGCTCGGCGCTGGCGAATTCCGAAGTGGGTCTTGCGGAAGCGGAGCTCGCCCTGGAGCAGGAGCGCGCCCAGGTGGAGCAGGCGAAGCTTGATTGGGAAAAAATCGGACGTGGCGAACCTACGAATCCTCTCGTCCTTCGCGGCCCGCAACTCGCAGCGGCCGAAGCACGTGCAGGCTCTTCCCGTGAGGAAGCCGCCCGCGCGCGCCGTGATGTGGAGCGCACGGAGATTTTCGCACCTTTCGAAGCGGGCGTGCGCTCCGCGAATGTTGAGGTTGGAGCGGTTGTCGCCCCCGGCACCATGGTCGCGGAGCTTTACGCCATCGGCGAGCTGGAGGTGCGCCTTCCGTTGAGCTTGGAGGATTTTGGTTTTCTCAGCCGGGATGAAAACGGCGAAGTTATCGGAGAGGTTACACTCACTGGAAAAATCGGGACGAAGGAATATTCTTGGGCAGCAATTCCCGTGAGGCTGGATCCCGAAATCGAGCGCAAGACGCTTTCTGCAAGCGTGGTGGTAAAGGTAGAAGTTGCGGATCGCGCTGAATTTTCTCTGCCGCCCGTCGGCCTTTTCCTTGATGCCACGCTTGGTGGTGAGATTCTGCCAGATGTTGCAGAAATCCCGCGCCGTGGCCTACTTGAAGGGAACCGGGTGATCACCGTGAATGGAGAAGGGAAGATCGATTTTCGCGAGGTAGAGGTTGTCAGGCTTACCGCAAAAACCGCAGTGGTTCACCAAGGTCTCGAAGCGGGTGACCGGGTTGTTCTGACACGCCTCACCGCGCCGGTTGTCGGGATGGAAGTCGAAGTTGAGACCGCCGAGGAACCGGAGGAGGACGAATGAACGCGGTGAAATGGTTCACCCGCAACCACGTTGCGGGAAATTTCGTGATGCTTGTTGTGCTCCTCGCGGGCTTCACGACTTGGTTCAAGCTGAAGAAGGAAATTTTCCCAGATATCGCCATTGACGCGGTTTCCGTGATCATCCCGTATCCGAACGCGACACCGGAAGAGGCGGAGCGTGGCGTGGTTATACCCGTCGAGGAGGCTATCGCGGATCTTCAGGGGATAAAAAAAATCCGTGGCACCGGCTCGCAGAACATCGGATCGGTGGTGATTGAGGTGGAGACCGGCTATAACGTCCGCTCTGTGATGAGCGATGTGAAATCCCGCGTCGATGCCATCGAGAATTTTCCCGAAGAGGCAGAGACCCCGGTGCTGGAAGAAATCCTGATCAAGAAGCCAGTGATGAGCATCACGCTCACCGCCGATACCGATGAGGCGACCATGCGGAAAATCGCTGAGCGGGTGCGCGACGATCTCCTGACCTACGAGGCTCCGAAGGCGAGTAGTATCAGTTCCTTTTTTGCCAGGACTTTCGGAGGCGTACCGAAGATCAGTCAGGTGCAAATCACTGGCACACGGCCTTATGAAATCTCCATCGAAGTTTCCGAAGAAAAGCTGCGTAAGCTAGAGCTGAAACTTTCCGATATCGCGCAAGCAGTTCGCGGTAGTACCCTGGATCTTCCCGGTGGCTCGGTGCGGACGGAGCGTGGCGAGGTCATTCTCCGTGCCCTTGGCAAACGCTACGAGGCAAGCGCGATGGCAAGTATCCCGGTCAAGACCATGCCCGATGGAAGCTCGATTCTCTTGGGAGATGTCGCGGAGTTGATCGATGGCTTCGAAGACCTCGATTTGAGTAGCCGTTTCGATGGGGAAAACGCAGTAGTGATCAATGTTTTCCGCGTCGGTAACGAAGACACCCTCGCCCTTGCTGGACTCGTCCGCACCTACGTGGAAAACTCCAAGCAAACCCTTCCCGACGGCATCACCCTCTCGGTCTGGAACGACCAAAGTGTCTATCTGTTAGGCCGTCTCGACTTGCTAAAGCGAAACGCCATCACCGGTCTCATCCTTGTGCTCGGCGTGCTCACGCTTTTCCTTCGCCCTTCGCTCGCGCTTCTCGTCGCGATCGGTATCCCGGTGTCCTTCGCCGGCGGAATCTGGCTGATGCCCTACATGGGTATTTCCATCAATATGATCTCACTTTTTGCCTTCATCCTGGTGCTCGGGATCGTGGTAGATGACGCCATCGTTACGGGGGAAAATGTCTATCATCGAATCCAGAAAGGTGAGCACCCAAGCATCGCTGCATGGAAGGGCACCAGTGAAGTTGGCACCATCGTGGTCTTCGGTGTGATCACGACTATGGTGGCCTTCACTCCCATGCTCGGCCTCAGTGGAGTCAGCGGAAAAATCTGGCCGAACATCCCGCTCGTTGTCATCCCAACCTTGGCCTTTTCTCTGCTCCAATCGAAATTCGTCCTTCCCGCCCATCTTGCCCTACTTGCCCCGACGGATCGCTCGGAAAAGAAACGCTCGCGCTTTTTCCTCAAACGCTGGATCGACGGCCTTTTTGCCCTCCAACGCAAGATCGCCGATGGACTCGAAACCTTCGTCGAAAAGGTCTATCAGCCTTCGTTGGGCTTCTCCCTAAAATGGCGCTATGTGACGGCAGCTACCTTCATCTCCGTCCTCGTCCTCACGCTCGCCGTGGTGGGCACAGGCCAAATCCAATTTAAGTTCTTCCCGGAGGTCGAGGGTGATATCCTCAGTGCCAAAGTCGAGCTGACCCAAGGAGTGCCTTTCGAGGAAACTGAAAAAGTCGTCCAGCGTATCGAGGCGGCTGCGGTCGAACTTTCCGAAAAATACAAGGCCGACGATGGTGGAAGTATCCTCAAGCACATCCTCACTAGTGCGGGAACCCAGCCCTTCCAGACGGGTGTCGTCATTGGAGGTCCGCCACGTGCGACACACATTGGAGAGATCACCCTTGAGCTTTCCGATGCAGGCGGGCGCAGTGTTGATTCCCAAACGCTTGTCGCGGAATGGCGACGTCTGATCGGGACTCTTCCGGGCGTGGTCGAACTCAGTATCCAGGCGGAAACAGCCACTGCAGGAAATGCTATCGACGTGAATCTCACCGGTCCTGACCTAGGTCGGCTTGAAGAGGCTACGGCATTCGCGAAGCAGGGGCTGGAGGGATTTACAGGGGTGATGGATATCTCGGACTCAAACCGTGAGGGCAAGGACGAGCTCCGCTTCGATAGCTTGACTCCTGCTGGACGCGCGATGGGTTTCCGGTTGGAAAATGTTGCTTCTCAAGTTCGCGACGCCTTTTACGGAAATGAAGTCCAACGCCTCCAACGCGGCCGCGATGAGGTAAAAGTCATGGTTCGTTTCCCCAGGGACGACCGCCGAACCCTTGAGAGCCTGGAGACCATGAAAATTCGCACTCCCGAGGGCGACGAAGTGCCGCTCCTCCAAGTCGTCACTTTGGAGCCTGGTCGCGGCCCCGCCGTTATTAACCGCACCGACAGGCAACGCTCTATCAAAGTCACCGCCGATGTCGAACCGGGCGTGAATGCGAACGAAGTCGTCGCTGGTTTCACCGATAAAGTGCTGGAGCAGATCCCGTTGAAATTTCCCGGAGTGCGCTACTCCTTCGAAGGTGAGCAGAAAGATCAGAACGACAGTGTGAGGGAAATCGGCCTCGGATTCCTAGCGTCTCTTGTCGGTATGTATGTCCTTATCGCCATCCCACTGCGTTCTTATCTCCAGCCGCTTATTATCATGGCTGTCATTCCCTTCGGTCTCGTTGGCGCAATCTGGGGGCACGCCCTGCTCGGTATGAATCTGAGTATCATGTCCATGTGTGGACTCGTCGCCCTCGCCGGAGTCGTCGTGAACGACTCCCTCGTCATGGTCGATTACGTCAACCGCCACCGTGAGGAATCCGCCACCCTCCGCGATGCAGCCATCGTCGCCGGAGGTCGCCGTTTCCGCGCCATCCTGCTCACCTCGCTTACCACTTTTGTGGGCATTATGCCCATGATGTTGGAAACGGATGTCCAAGCCCGCTTCCTCATTCCAATGGCTGTCTCACTCGCCTTCGGCATCCTTTTCGCCACCTTCATCACGCTATACCTCGTCCCGGGGATCTACCTGATCTTGGAGGATGTGAAGGGTCTCGGTGGAAAAATACGCGGTCGAAAGTGATGAATGCCGGAGCCTGTTTCACTCCATTAGTCGGCTTTGAAAGACTTCGTAAATCCATTCCCTTGGTCCGGCGAAGACACAGGTGATGGTTCGTTTTCCAGCAACGAGTTCGTATTCGAAAATTACTCGGTGGGACCCGACTCGAAGGCGGTAGAATCCTTCCAGTTCGTCGCAAAGGGCTTTGAAATCCCCATTCTCGTGGGCGAGATTCTTAATCGCGAGCCTGATGGCATGGCGTGGTTGGGGCGAAAGGCGTTTCAAATAATCAAGAGCCTCTTCCTGCACTCGGACGGCGATCATATTGCATCTAGAGCTGAGAGGTCGTGGTAAGCAGCTTTGCCCGAGCGATGTTTGCGGATGGCAGCCATCGCTTTCCTATCCGCAAGCAGTTCCATGGTTTCAGCAATCGATTCCATTCTCTCAATGGAGACGAGAACAGCAACCGCCCTTCCTTGTTTGGTGATTGTGACCGGGTGATCGGCTGCCTCTTCGACAACTGCCGAAAATTTCTGTTGTGCAGTCTTTATCGTGTAGGAATCAGCCATGGGAGAAAGGTATCCTTTTTCTTTTAAAAAGGAAGATATTATTACGCCTGCATCGCGTATTTCGTATGCTTGATTCGGCGGTCGCGGCGGAGAGCGCGAGTGAAATCATCGCCAGAAAAGTGGAATATTCGACTTTCGTCCATGATTGCGCAGTGGTCAATTTTTCAAACGGGCAATCCCAACTGCGGAACTTGATAGGGTGGGTTGGATATGGTTTTGTGTCCTATGCGTATGGAGTTCAGCAAAGCCTTTCTGTCCGGCGTGTCTTTGGTCATTTTTCCGATTCTAGTTTCCTGAGCTCGACAGGCAGATCGCGGGAGCCAAGCAGTCGATTCACGCTCAGTTCTACATTTTCGATAACGACGAGATCGCCGTCCGCTATGCCGACAAATTCCGTGCCAGATCCGGCGAGGTGGAGGTGAAAGTGCTCTATGATGATTTTGGCAGCGCAACAGCCCACCTTTCGAGCCTGCTGACACCCGCGCAGGACGGGTTCGCTCCACCTTCCGATATGCGTAAATATTTGAGAAGCGGGAGCAAGGTGAAAGTCCGTCTGAGCCTTAATCCCTGGCTGGTTGCGGACCACACCAAGCTCATCGTTTTTGACAGCCGCACGGCGATTCTCGGTGGCATGAACATCGGTCGGGAATACTATTCTGAGTGGCACGATCTGATGGTGCGTGTCGAGGGGCCGGTCGTGGCATCGCTCGAGGAGGAGTTCATGCGCAGCTGGCGGCAATGTGGACCCTGGGGCGATTTCGGTATGCTCGCACGAGCCCGGAAATTTTCACCGACAGCCCGCCGCGAAGATGACATTCCGATCAGGATATTGAAACCCGAATCTGGCCATGCTCGCCATGAAATCCGGGATGCCTCGCTGCTCGCTATCCGGGGCGCGAAGAACCGCATCTACATTGAAAATCCATATTTCGCCAGTGACGATATCATCTTCGCCCTGCGTTCCGCGTTGCGGAAGGGGGTGGACGTGCGTGTGATCCTCCCCGCAGAGGGTGACTCCGCGATCATGGATGCCGGTAATATCGCCACCGCTCGTGCCCTCATGGAAGAAGGTGCGAAGCTCTACCGCTACCCGAAAATGGCGATCTAAAGGTGATGGTCTGCGATGACTGGGCAACCGTCGGTTCCGCAAACCTCGACATCCTCAGCATGTGGATCAACACGGAGCTGAACATCGCGTTCTCTGACAAGGCGGAGGTTGAGAGGTTGGTCGGGAAACTTTTTCTTCCCGACTTCGCAAGATCCAAGCGTATGACGATGAAAGACACCGAGTCGGCGTCGGCAGCCTTTGCTGAGATGATTGCGGATCAGCTGTAGGCGTGATTTAAGGAGGCGCGAAACCAGCGTTCGACCCTCCAGCCATCCTAAATCCGGATCGAGTGTCTATCCCAGAATGCGCGTAGATCGTCGTCGTCACCCTTGAACACATTCCGCTCCATCGGGTGCGCCATGTTTCCGAAAAAACGCGGGCTGCGCCATGAGCTGGTGCGATAGTGTTTCGCGCGGGATGCGCCGTTTTCCCAGACGACCCCGCCGTATTGCCACATTGTCCAACCGCCCCAGATATCGTAGAGCTCCGCGAGACTGTCCGGGGTGAGGGCACCTTTCCGCGACATCGTGCGCTCCGTCCCGCCCGGGCCATAGAGAGCTAGCCAATACGGGGAGCGGCGGATGATGCGCTTCTGATCCGCCGAGGCGTTGCGAAGGCGTGACCTCAGGCCGTCGCTGTTTTCCAAATACGTGACCGGATACACTCCCGTGCGGCTGTGGACACGCTGGATGAATTTTACCAGCCTGTCCGGCGTGGACTTCGTATCGAAATCGCCAACCAGGAGGATTCTATTTTGGGAAATTCCCTTCGCCCGCGCCACCGCTTTCACCCGGTTTACGAAGCTGTCCGCCTGCGCTGCCGGATCTTGGTTCATGGTTACGAAGTGGTAGGCTCCGAGCAGCATTCCCTCGCGGGCGGCAGATTTTAGGAAGTCGCCAAACTTGTCATCCAGCAGCGGTCCCTTCGCCGAGCGTGCGATCAGTGCCTGCGCTCCGTTCTTGTTTAGTGCGGAGACATTGAATTGAGAATACTTGTCGCCTCTCCCCTGCACTTCTTTCGGATCCCAGCTGGAAACGTTCAAAATTGCGGGAGACTCGGAAACACTCGTGCCGCCAAAGCCCCCGCCGCATTGGGTGAACAAAGGAACGGCGAGAAGGAGCAACAGCTTTTTCATGCCCCATGAATACATCGCACCCGCTTCCCCGCAAGGAGGGAAAGGAATCTTGGCTCAGTTGATCTCCTTTGCGGCGTTCGCTTCCTCGAATTTGGCCTCAGCTTCCGCAGAAGCTTTATCAAACACGTCTTTGCCATGGCGTTGTTTGATCGTTTTTTTCATCACTGAATTGAATCCTTCGGCATGGCCGAGGATTTGACCATCGACGATGCAACCGGCAACCGATCGGTTTTCGATTCCATACCGTTCAAAGAGGATGCGGTTGTACTCGCTGCGCCATTGCACCTGCTCACCATAGGTCTCGATAGCCAGTTTTCCTTGCGAGATTTTATCTCGGGCATCTTTGATCCCTCTCTGGTGCGGGGAAGAGCAACTGGAAACTACTAAAGCGAATGCCGCGAGAGACACGCAGATAGTAGTCGCTATGATTTTCCGTCTTGTCCTTACCATTCAGCTTTGGAGCATCAATCTGTTTTCAGTGATTCACCGGGTTCATCAGGCTCCGATACGTGGCTGGCTTCGGAAACATCCATCCGATGCCTTGAAGTTGCGACCGCCGAAAGATCGCGCTGATCCCGCACCTGCTGAGCGAAGTCGATCACCTCTGAAAGTGATTTTGTAGTGAGATTCTCGATCTCGGATTTTATCTCTTCAATGGACATAGGCTTCTGCAAATAATCGATACCGCAGAAAGGTACTGTTGCCCGTGGAGAAAGGCAAGTTCGCGTATCTTCGCTTCTGCCACGTGCTCCTTTTGGGCGGAATCAGCAACTTTCGAGGATTAGGGTGCGGCCGTCTCCGAGCGGGATTTTTTCTGTTCTCCAATCCGGGCTTTGGTCGTAGCACTCGGGCTCTGCGCCGGGGGCTCTTTCTGGATGGCCTGCTAGGTTTTTGAAGTGGGACGGGCGAGGCCGCATCTCCCCTACCTGGGATGGTTTTAAAACGAAGAATTGATCCGGCGGACGGAATGGAGAACATGGGGGTAGTCGGATGCCGCAGACTCTTCTCCAACTTACCAATATTACGAAATCCTTCGGGGCCGTGCGGGCGCTGAAAGGTGTTTCGTTTTCGCTGGAGGCGGGGGAGGTGCATGCGTTGCTGGGGGAGAATGGTGCGGGGAAATCGACTTTGGTGAAAACGATCACCGGGGCGCACCAGGCTGATGGGGGGGCGCTGGAGATTTGTGGGGAAGTGGTTTCGAATTTGACTCCGGCGGGAGCGCGGGAGCTGGGGATTGCTTGTGTGTATCAGCAGCCGGCCTTGTTTCCGGATTTGAGTGTGGCAGAGAATATTTCGCTGCGGCTGGAGAAGCCGGGGGTTTTCTCGCGGGTGAAATGGAAGTCGCAGCGGGAGCGGGCGGCGGAACTTTTGAAGAGGATTGGCGCGGAGGTTTCGCCGGAAGCGGAGGTGCGTTCGCTTTCGATGCCGGAGCAGCAGCTTGTGGAAATCGCGTGTGCGCTTGGCTCCGGGGCGCGGATTGTGATCATGGACGAGCCAACGGCTTCGCTGACGCAGAAGGAGCAGCATCTGCTTTTTAAAGTGGTGCGCGATCTCCGGGAAAACGGGGTGGGGGTGGTGTATATCTCGCACCGGCTGGAGGAAATTTTCGCCCTGGCCGATCGTGTGACGGTGCTCCGCGATGGTGAAAGTGTGGGCACGAACGCGGTGGATGATTTGACTGAGGCACAAATGATTAAGCTGATGGTCGGGCGAGAGGTTTCCGCTATTTATCCACCTGCGCAGAGTGAGGCAGGGGAGGTGGTGCTTTCGGTGAAAGGTCTTGGCTGCGTGGCGAGTGGGGTTAGCGGGGTGGATCTGGAGCTTAGGGCGGGGGAGATTGTTGGGTTGGCGGGGATGGTTGGTGCGGGTCGGACGGAGCTGGCGAGGGTGCTCTTCGGGATCACTCCGGCGGATGAAGGGAGAATTTTTCTGAATGGGAAAGAGCTGACGATACTGAATCCGCGTGAGGCGATCGCGCAGGGGATTGCTTATGTGCCGGAGGACAGGAGGCTGCATGGGGTGGTGCTGGAGATGCCGATTTCTGAAAATATCACGATGGCGAGCCATTCGGGTTTGTTTCCGGTAGGGGTATTGAAGTTCAAGGCGGAGACGGAGGTGGCGAAAATTTTTATTCGTAATCTGGGGGTTAAGGCGAGTGGGCCGGATGCAGCGGGCGGGAGCCTGAGCGGGGGGAATCAGCAGAAGGTGAGCGTGGCTCGTTGGCTGGCGACGGAGCCGAAACTTCTGATCCTCGACGAGCCTACCCAGGGGGTGGACGTGGGGGCGAAGAGCGAGATCCACCGTATCATCCGGGAGCTGGCGAAGGAGGGGCTAGCGGTGCTGATGATTTCCAGCGATCTGGCGGAAGTGGTGGGAATGAGTGACCGTGTGGCGGTGATGAGCGGTGGGAGTATCGCGGGGATTTTGGAGAAGGAAGCCATCGATGCCCATGACATCATGGAACTTGCACTGTCTGGCGGGGAGGTGGAGCGGTGAGCAGGTATTCGCGCGAGCTGGCGGTTGGTGGGGCGTTGGTTTTGCTGATGGTTGCACTGGCGGTTTTTGCTCCGAATTTCTTCGAATGGCAGCCGTTTGTTTCGCGGCTTGCTTCGCAAATGCCGGCACTGGTTTTAGCGCTCGGGGTGGCGCTGGTGATCATCACGCGGCAGATTGATATTTCGATAGGATCGCAGTTCAGTATGTGTGCGGTGGTCGTCGGAGTGGTCGCGGCTGCGGGCGCTCCGCTTTGGGTAGCACTGGCTGCGGCAATGGGCGCGGGGGTGGTGATGGGGGCACTGAACGGGGTATTGGTCGCTGTGCTAAAACTGCCGAGCATCGTGGTGACGCTGGCGACTCTGGTGATCTGGCAGGAGGTGATCCGGCTTTGGCAAAAAGGGCGGTTGATGTCCCTGCCGGAGGGTGTCCAGTGGTTCGGAATGAGTCAGGCGGGCGGGCAGGCAGCGGTGATAGGCACGGCCATTTCCTTGCTGGTGGTGATGGCGTGGGCGATGAAAAACCTTTCCGCAGGGAGGTATGTTTACGCAGCGGGCAGCGATGCGGAGGCGGCGAGGCTTGCGGGAATTCGGCCTACTTTAGTGACTTTTGGAGTATTTGTTCTGATGGGTCTATTGGCTGCTTTCGCTGCAGTGCTGAACCTCGTGCAATCGCCTCAAGTGCAGCCGAACGGAGGAGTGGGCTTGGAGCTGAAAGCGATCGCGGCGGCGGTGGTCGGCGGGGTGGCGATCAGTGGCGGGCGGGGGAGGCTTTGGGGAGTGCTTTTGGGGCTGCTCCTGCTGGCGAGCGTGAATCCCGCGCTCACACATTTCCACCAGCCGCCGTATTGGGAAAAAGCGATACAGGGATTGGTGATCCTGCTTGCGGTGGCGGCGGACAGGGCTCGGGCAGGTTCGGTTTCTAGGAAAGCCTAGGGGTCGTGGGTATTGGATTTCAACCGCGAATGAACGCGAATTTTCGCGAATACTCGTCTGTCAGGAATGGATAGCGGCTTTCCCTTGCCGGTAGCCTGCGGTAAATGCGCCGAAGACTTTCGCGATCTCATCGCGGATGCGGCGGAAGGCATCCATCTCGGTCCCCGCCGGGCGGACGGCTTTCGGCGGATCTTCGAAGACCCAGTGATGACGGTTCATTTGGTCGGGAAATGCAGGGCAGGCGGCGTCCGCGTTTCCACAGACGGTGATGACGGTATCGACCTGCTCTTTCAGAAATAGGCTGAGGTGCTTCGAGGTGTGGGCGGAGATATCGATGCCGATTTCCTTAAGAGCCACGATGGCAAGCGGGTGGACGTATCCGGCGGGGTCCGAGCCTGCGGAGCGAACTTCGAATAGATCGTGCGCAATGTGGCGGAGAATGCCCTCGGCCATGTGGCTACGGCAGGAATTCCCGGTGCAGAGAATGAGAACGTTTGGCTTTTTCATGGTCGGCACGCGGACTTTGTAGCAATGCTGACCGATGGAGTAGTTTAAAACTACGGGAGCGCGTGAATCGCCGGGAGCGCGTGGATTTTGGTATATTCCGAATGAGTTGGAGCCGCTGCTACCGGGTTTTGCGCCTGCGTGTATCCCGCTGCAAAAGCTTGGAATATCGGGGCGATTTCGCCACGGGTAAGTCGAAAGGCATCAAGGATGGTTTCGCAACCGTGCGCGACTTTAGAAGGGTTTTCAAAGCTCCATTGGAAATGCCGGGCGTCTTCAAAAAGGTGGTTGGCCGCTTCCTTTGCTTCATCGCAGACAGTGATGACGATATCAATCTCTGCGTTAATAAACTTTTCGTATCTCTTCGAGGTATGGGTGGACATGTCGATGCCGATCTTTTCCATGACTTCGATGGCGAGCGGGTGGACGTAGCCGACGGGGTTGATGCCTGCACTATAGACTTTGATGAGGTCGTCGGCGGCCTGGCGAAGGAGTCCTTCGGCCATTTGGCTGTGGCACGAGTTGCCAGTACAAAATATAAGTATGCGAGTTGTTTTCATGGTGGGGGGAGTTGAAAGCACCTATGAAAATACCAAAATTATGCGATCTGGCAAGGACACAGTTTTCCTGTGAAAATTGGCATAGCATGCCTGACTGTCAGTCTCCAATGTCCTGGCTCAGGGCGCGGAGGCTCCACAAGATGCCGGAGGCGGGTTTCGCATTTCCGCGTAGCAGTCTGGCACCGTCTTCTCTCTCTTGGGAGAATATCTCGCGCTGTGCTTGGAATACGCCTTCCACGAAATCCTTTCGGCCAATCGCCACGCCATCCGAGAAATATCGTATGCGGGTAAGCAGCATGGCACCGAAGTCCCGCCCTTCTGGCATTCCCAGCTCAGTCCCTGCGGGCGTGATGCGCCGCTCTGAAAGCCCGAGAAACTCCCGGTAGTTGCGCAAGGTCTGTTTCCATTTCTCCCTCTGATAACCATTGCTCGGTAGTCCAGACCACGCCCTCACCAGTCCTTGCCTGGCTGACTCCCTGCCTTTCGCTTTTTTCCCGAAAACGGCCTCCCCGTAGCTGCTCCACGGGTAGTCCGCCGGGTCTTCCACTAGTCCCGCCCGAACGGGGTTAAGATCAATGTAGCCAGCCAGTGTTCGGGCCGCTAGCCCACTCTCGATGATCACACTCTTATAACGCGCCACCCATAGGGTTCCTCTCCGCTTGTGGGTTCTGTTGAACCAGTGAGTGAAACGCTGCAGGAATGTCTTCATGAATTCGCTGAGGTCGTTCATCCGGTAGGTGTGATTAGCATGGATTTGCGCCGCACCCGTTTCGTCCCCTGCGGCGCGTGCCTCCGTCAGTTTTTTCGCGGTGGCATCCGCATGATCATCGCCCCTGGTTTCCGCCACCCGCCTGATCAGATCGTCATCCGTGATTTCACCTTCCGGTGCGGGCGGTATTTCCAAAAGGATGTGGAGATGATCCGGCATTAGGCAATGGGCGAGAACCTGACAACCCGAGAACCGCTCTTGGGAACGCATGAACGCCCGCAGATATTCCCGCTCCTCATCGCCGAACAACGCCTGCCCGTCCACGACGCGGCTGACGCAGTGAAAAATCAACGGAGATTCCTCCGTTCCCACGGGCTTCGCACCGCACGCCCATCTCGGTCTCTTTACCATCCCCCGAAGGTTAGAAAACCGCTGACTGCTGGGCAAGCCGGATATTCGGAGGCGTGTCCCAAGCTCACCTTCTCGAACAGATTTCATTTGAGGGGGATTGGGGTTTCGTTGCGCGAAGAAGCGTCCACACCCAACACGGTAATCAAATCGGATTTTAGAGTGGCTACGCCCTCGGCGGGGTAAACGAGCCGACTCACATGCCCAGCAGCTCTCCCCGAAATTCCAGCAAGGGGATAGCCTCGAACTCCGGTTTTAGGCGATATAAAATGATTGATGATATATCGCGACAAGAAACCGAAATCCAATGGCAAAATGTGATTTTGCGGGGGGGGGGGCGACCCGAATGGCGCTAACTTAAGAGAAATCCATGCTTCGGCGCTTCAGTCCCGTCGGGTCATTTCTACGAAAACATCCTCAAGTGTAGCCTTGTCGCGGAAGATAGAGCGAAGCGGCCAGTTATTGAGCACGGAGATCGCGGAAATGGACTGGCGGGTGTCTGTGCGAGAGTCCGACCAGACGGTGTAGCGGATCCAGCCGTCCTCCAGGTCTTCGGAGCTGACTTTTTTTACATTCGGAAGCTCGGAGAGAATGGGTGTGGTAATGTCCTTTGGTGCCTGGAGCTCACACTGAATGCGGCCGGCGGTGCGCATTTTCGAGATGAGGTTCTGCGGGGTGTCGGCGGCCTTAATCTTTCCGTTGTCGATGATGACTACGCGGTTGGCGATCATTTCGACCTCTGAGAGGATATGGGAGGAAATGAGAACTGTGTGGTTCAGCGCGAGGTGCTTGATGAGCTCGCGGATCTGGCGAATTTGGATGGGATCGAGGCCGTTGGTGGGCTCGTCGAGGATGAGTAGATCAGGCTGGTGGACGAGGGCATCAGCTAGGCCAACCCGCTGGCGGTAACCTTTCGAGAGGGTCTTGATCATTTTCCGGCGAACTCCCTCAAGTCCGCAGGTGTCGATGACGTGGGAGACCCGACGGCGGGCGTCGTTATTGGAAAGCCCCTTGATCCTAGCGCGGAAGGAGAGGTATTCGCGGACGCGCATGTCGTCATAGAGAGGCACGTTTTCCGGCATGTAGCCGATGCGTTTCCGGGCTTCGATGGACTGGCGGAAAATATCAAAATCGGCGATTTTCGCGGAGCCGGAGGAAGGCGGCAGGAAGCCGGTGAGCATACGGATCGTGGTAGTCTTACCTGCGCCGTTGGGGCCGAGAAATCCGACGATTTCGCCTTTGGCGACGGAAAAAGAGATATCCCGGACTGCGAGATGGCGTCCGTATCGTTTGGAGAGGTTGTTGACTTCGATCATGTGGCTGGGCGGAGGGCGGGGAAATCCCTGTGCTGCAGGGGCGATATTTTCAGGCTGCAATGGTTGACGCGAGCCTGCCAGTCCATTACTAGACGTCGTGCGCGCTTCGCCAAGGGGAATTCACTCCAATGTTCGGCTCGCGGAGAAAAAACAGCTCATGAATTCATCGGTTTCGGCACGACTCAATGCGGACTTGTTAGACGAGAAATATGCTATGTGGTGCGAGGATCCTAGCTCGGTCGAGACGACCTGGTCCTCATTTTTCGAAGGGTTCGAGCTGGGCGTTTCCCAAGCAAAGGCGAAAGGAGCCCCGCAGGAAGCCGGAGCAGGAACCCAGGCCACGTCGGGAATGGATCTGGAATTCAACGGCAAGGTCGTCGGTCTGGTTTACAATTACCGCACGCTCGGCCACACTCAGGCGCAGATCAACCCGCTCGACGACGCGCCGGAAGTGAACCCGCGTCTCTCCCTGAGCGAATACAAGTTTTCCGAAGAGGAGATGTCCCGCGAGGCCTCGAATCCCTTCTTCTTCAACGGTGCGAAGATGCAGTTGAAAAACATGGTGGCTGCTCTGAAAGCCACTTACTCGGGCAAGATCGGCTTCGAGTTCATGCATATCCACAATACGACTGTCCGCCACTGGGTGCGCGAGCGTATCGAGCACCATGGCTCAAATGGTGCGGAGGAAACTGTGGATCTCCAGGTGAAATCCCTGCGTTGGCTGCTTGAGGCTGAGACTTTTGAGAATTTCCTCGCGAAGAAATTCCTCGGCGAAAAACGCTTCTCCCTCGAGGGCAGCGAGGGCGCGATGGTCGTGCTCAACGCGCTTTTGGAAAACTGTCCGAAGCAGGACGTGCTGGAAATCGAGATGGGAATGGCTCACCGCGGTCGTCTGAACGTACTCGCAAATTTCGTCCGAAAATCCCTCACCACCCTACTTTACGAATTCACCCCGAACTACGAGCCTGGGCTCGTCGCTGGAGATGGTGATGTGAAATACCATCTCGGCTACGAAAGTGTCCGTGAGTTTCCGGAGGGAGATGTTCGGGTCAGCCTCGCGGCGAACCCTTCCCATTTGGAAGCAGTGAATCCTGTCGTCGAAGGAAAAGCCCGCGCCCGCCAGCGAGTGCTCGGCGATGATGGTGCTGCGACCGACCGCAAACGCGTCCTCCCCATCCTCCTCCACGGCGATGCTGCTTTCGCCGGCCAAGGCTCGGTCGCAGAGGTCCTGAATCTTTCCCAGCTCCCCGGCTACCGCACCGGTGGCACGATCCACCTCATCATTAATAACCAGATTGGCTTCACCACGATGCCGGCCGATGCACGCTCCTCCTCCTACGCGACAGACGTTGCGAAAATGATCGAGGCTCCCATCCTTCACGTGAATGGCGAGGAACCCATGGAGCTTTACTGGGCAGCTCAGTTCGCCCTTGAGTTTCGCCAAAGATTTGGCCGCGATGTCATCATCGACATGTATTGCTACCGCCGCCAGGGGCACAACGAGGCCGACCAAGCAGCATTTACCCAGCCTCTCGTCGCCAAGGAAATCGCAGCTCGCGAGACTTTCGGGCAAGTTTACAAACGCAGTCTCGTAACTGATGGAGTCCTCTCCCAGTCCGATGCCGATGCACTGGAACAAGCCATTTGGGATCGCCTCGAAGAGGGTCACCAGAAAATGGTGAAAATGAGCGAAGCCGGTGACCGCACGGTATTCAGCGGATCGACCGCGATCATCCAGCCGCCATACTCCCACGCACAGGTCGGCACAGGCATTTCAAAGGAACGCCTCCAGCTCATCGGGAAAGTCCTCACCAACGTCCCGGAAACTTTCGCTCTCAACCCCACGCTGAAGAAACGTTTCATCCCGCGCCGCGTAGATGCCCTCGCAAAAGGCGGCCCCTTCGACTGGGCTTTCGCGGAGTCACTCGCTTTCGGATCTCTCTTGCTCGAAGGATCGCCCGTCCGCCTTTCAGGACAGGATTGCCGCCGGGGCACATTCTCCCAGCGCCACGCGGTCTTCTACGACTACGAAACCCGCGAGCGATACATCCCTTTGGAAAACCTCGGTTCAGACCAAGCGAAATTCTGCGTTTACAACTCCCTCCTCTCCGAGTTCGCCGTCCTAGGTTTCGATTACGGCTACTCTCTTTCCTACCCGAGCATGCTGCTCTTGTGGGAAGCCCAGTTCGGTGATTTCTCCAACGGAGCGCAGGTTATCATCGACCAGTTTATCTCCTCTGCTGAGTCAAAATGGCAGACGCCATCCGATCTCGTGATGCTCCTGCCGCACGGCTACGAGGGCATGGGGCCGGAGCACTCCAGCGCTAGGCTAGAGCGCTTCCTCCAACTTTGCGCAGAGAATAATCTCATCGTCGGGAACTTCACCACTCCGGCTCAGTATTTCCACGCACTCCGCCGCCAGAAGCACCGCGACTTCCGCAAGCCGCTCATCCTCATGACTCCGAAAAGTCTCCTCGGCAGACCCGAGGCGGTTTCCTCCGAGGCGGATTTCCTTGAAGGCACCTGCTTCCAAGAAATCCTCCCGGATCAGATGGTTTTTGAAAATCCAGCTGACGTCAGCCGCGTCGTTTTCTGCACCGGCAAGGTCTACTACGACCTCGCAGCCCATCGTAAGGAACACGAAATTACCGACACGGCGATCGTTCGCGTTGAGCAGCTCTACCCTTTCCACGGCGAAATGATTTCCGCCATTCTCGGTCAGTTTCCGAACATTTCCAGCTACGTCTGGTGCCAGGAGGAGCCGAAAAATATGGGAGCATGGACATACGTCGCCCCGCGTCTTGAGGAAACCCTTGGGACATGGCCGGTTTACGCAGGTCGCAAACCCGGCTCCAGCCCCGCCGCCGGCTCGAAATCGATGCACTATCGAGAACAGAAGGCACTCCTGAAAGCCGCTTTCGTAATCTAATTTACCACCCACACATCTTCCATCATGGCTATCGATATCAAAGTGCCGACCGCCGGCGAATCCATCACCTCTGCAAACATCGCGAAGTGGTACAAAGGCAACGGCGACTCCGTTAAAAAAGGCGAAGCCCTAGCTACTCTTGAAACTGACAAGGTTTCCAACGAACTCGAAGCGGAAGCCGACGGCGTGCTCACCATCATCGTTGCTGAAGGCGAGGAAGTCGCCATTGGAACCGTGATCGCAAAACTTGAGGAAGCCGCCGGTTCTTCTTCTGACGCAGCTCCCGCAGCTCCCGCACCCGTCCAAGATGCACCTGCCGAATCCGGCGAGCCAGTAGAAATCAAAGTTCCCGCCGCCGGTGAATCCATTACCTCCGCAAACGTCGCCGCTTGGCGTAAGAGCGATGGTGCCTATGTTGAGAAAGGCGAAATTCTCGTTACCCTCGAAACTGATAAGGTTTCCAACGAACTGGAGGCACCCGTCTCCGGAGCAATCCAGATCCTTGTCCCCGAGGGAGAGGAAGTCGCCATCGGAAAAGTCATAGCGAAAATCACACCCGGTGCCGCATCCGCGAAACCTGCCCCAGCTCCACAGCCAGCCGCCGCGTCCGCGTCCGCTCCAAAATCGCAAACTTCCGAAGCACCGCGCGTGAAACCGGATCTCTCTGTCGTCTCCATCCCTTCATCCGCACCTGCGAAACCTGCCGTTTCTAAGGACGGTGAAAAAAGCCGCACCACTCGTCGCAAGATGTCGATGCTGCGCCGCAAGATCGCGACTCATCTCGTCAACGCCCAACAGACAGCCGCTATCCTCACAACCTTCAACGAAGTTGATATGACCGCCGTCATGGAGCTCCGCAAAAGCGTTCAGGAAGACTTCGTCAAAAAGCACGGAGTCAAACTAGGCTTCATGTCCTTCTTCGTAAAAGCCGTTACCCAGGCTCTCAAAGATGTCCCATCCATCAACGGGCGCATCGATGGGACAGATGTCATTGAAAACAATTTCTACGATATCGGAGTCGCCATCGGCACCGAGAAGGGTCTCATCGTCCCAGTGCTTCGTGATTGCGACGAAAAATCCTTCGCAACCATCGAGCAGGACATCATTGACTATGCAGTCAAAGGCAAGTCCGGGAAAATCACCATCGAGGATCTCTCCGGTGGCGTCTTCACCATCTCCAACGGTGGCGTTTACGGCTCCCTCCTCAGCACTCCCATCCTGAACCCGCCCCAAAGTGGAATCCTAGGAATGCACACCATTCAGAAACGCCCCGTAGCCCTCAACGGGCAAGTCGTCATCCGCCCGATGATGTATCTCGCTCTCAGCTACGATCACCGCCTCGTCGATGGAAAGGAAGCCGTCACTTTCCTGATCCGTATCAAAGATCTTCTCGAAGCGCCGCACAGGTTGCTCCTGGAACTCTAGTTTTTTCGATACTCAACGTGGCGCGATCCCGCCAGATTCCATCCTTGCCCGCTTGAAGTGGGTAGAAAAGAATCGCCGTCTAACTTTTGAAGAAATTTCTACCATATTATCGTCACCTCTTGGAGGTGAAGTGGCACTTCCTCATCGGAGTGGTTGCGGGGCTTGTCTACGCCGCCGCATCCGGTGCGGGTTTGCCGCTGATGATCAAGGTGGTTTTCCCGGTTCTTTTCAACGAGACAGGAGATCAATCGAAGTGGTATCTGGAATGGCTTACCTCGAAGCTTGGCGTGCTTTCTCGCGAAGATCTGCTCATTTACACTTGCCTATGGATTCCCGCCATCTTCCTCGTGCGGGCGCTGGCCGGGTATGCGAACGCGTATTTCATCCAGCACGTAGGCATGCGGGTGGTGGAAACGATTCGAACCAACCTCTTTATCAAGCTGCAAAACCTGCCCCTCGCCTTTTTTAAGCGCAACAAGTCCGGTGATCTCCTCGCGCGGCTGATGAACGATACCCAGATGCTCCAGCAGGTGATAGCCCAAGCATCCAGCGATCTCATTAAGCAACCCGCCACCCTGCTTTTCGCCCTCGGGACTGTTAGTGTTCTCGCCTACAACGACCGTAGTTTTTTTATCGCACTGATTGCATTGCTGACCGTCCCGCTCTGCATTCTGGTCATCCGTTTCGCTGGAAAAAGGCTCACTCGTCGCGCGAAGGCGCTTCAGGAAAAGGGAGGAGATCTTTCTGCATCGCTTTCGGAGAGCCTTCAGTCCGCGTTGGAGATCAGGGCATATAATCTCCAGGAGCCGCAGATCGAACGCTTTCGGATGAAGGTTCGCGAGATCTTCCGCCTAGGCATGAAGGTGGTCAAATACCGCCAGATCATTTCGCCTTCCATCGAGGTAGTTGCTGCCGCAGGTTTCGCGGCTGCGCTCTATTTCGGAGTCCGTGCAGGTATGACTTTGGAGGGTTTCCTAGCTCTCGGAATGGCGCTCTACATGTCCTACGAGCCGATGAAAAAACTCGGAAACATTCATTCCCTCTTCCAACAAGGTAAGGCTTCGGTGGATAGAATCGAGTATATCCTCCACTCGGACGATAGCATTCCAAACCCAGTGAACCCCTCGTCATGCCCGGTTCCAATTAAGAGTATTTCGTTCCACGACGTCACCTTCGCATACAACCAACTTCCAGTTCTCCACGATGTGGATCTGGAAATTCCGGCAGGTCAGGTGGTAGCTTTGGTGGGGCCGAGTGGTGCCGGAAAATCGACTTTCGCACATCTCGTTCCGCGCTTTTACGATCCGCAGGAAGGGGAGATCCGTCTTGATGGAGTTCCCATTCGGGATTTCCTAAAACACGATCTTCGAAACTACATCGCCGTCGTCCCGCAGACTCCGTCGCTTTTTCTCGGCACGCTTGAGGAAAATATACGTATCGGAAAAGTGGACGCAACTCGTGAAGAGATTGAGGCCGCTGCGAAAAAGGCTTTTGCCCACGACTTCATCACCGGTATGTCGGATGGATACGAAACACCCGTTGGCGAGCGCGGTGACCTCCTTTCCGGAGGCCAGCGTCAGCGTATCGCGATTGCACGCGCTTTCCTAAAGGACGCCCCCATCCTAATACTCGACGAAGCAACAAGCGCGCTGGATACCGAGAGCGAGGCGATGGTGCAGCAGGCATTGGGTGAGCTGGTGAAAGGCCGCACTACTTTGATTATCGCCCATCGTTTCAGCACGATACGGATCGCTGACCGCATCCTCGTTTTTAAAGACGGGCGTATCGTCAGCGACGGTAGCCACGAAGAGCTCCAGGATCTCGACCCGACCTACAAAGCAATGGTTGGCGGAGAATTTAGGTGATCTGTTTCACGAACGATTATTCGTAAGACGTTGCGTCGGAAAGGGCTTGGGATTTGCGAAGTGGGCGGCACTGATTACGACTTTCCTGTTGTGCGCAGTCTTCGCATGGCGCTCCATTGTCAGTTGGCAGGCTTGTCGTCAGGAAGCCCTGAGGGCTACTTTTTTCGAACGAGTCCCGGCGGAGTCCCGTAGCCAACCGTTCGCGATTTGCTTTTCGAGGAAGGCACCCGGAAATCGTAAACTCCAAAGCCATTGCCTTTTTTTCCGCGATAGGATCGCCCGTTGGTCGCGTTGATCATCACCGGGCGACCGTCCTTTTTCTCGTAGCCGAGAAACATCCCGACATGGGTGATCTGCGGCGTACGGCCATCGGTGGGGACATAGGTTCCTGACCAGAAAACCAGATCTCCGGGCTTCAGGTCAGCCAAACTCTTGTCTTCCGTATCCTTGGCGGTATTCGCAACCATGTGGAGTTGCGCATTTTTCTTCACCCAGAGAAACTGGTCGGATGAGGTGTGCGGCGGGTTGATGCCGACCTTGTGCAGTATGTAATGCATCGCTCTAGAACAGTCGAAACCACCATCCTTTGGGCCATTGCCCCCGTATTTATAAGGCATTCCGGCAACGTCCTTTCCTGCCTGAAGCGCTTTTTTCCAAAAGCTTCTGGCGGGGCTCTTCTAATATATCGAAATCTTTTAACTCAGAGGTTGCGAGCAAAGGCAAAGTTTCGGCAAAAAGGCTAGCGTGCAGAAGGAAAACGAGACTTAGAAAAGACCTGCGAATCATGGCCATGAGTGAACACCAGATTCCATTCGAGCACAAATAAGGGATTCATTTTGCTAATCCGTCCCTGAACGGTCATTTTAAGTAGAGATTGAGCGAGCCACTACAACTTTTGATCATCAGCGATGGCAAGACCGGCCACCTGAACCAATCCCTCGGCTTTGCCGAAGCGATGGGTAGGATCTGTGCGACTGAGATCAATATTCTGGAATTAGATTTCCAGAAAGGATTCTTCAGCCGGTTGCGCGGAGCGGTCGCTGCATCGGAAGAGCTTCCTCAACCGAATATGGTAATTGCCACCGGGCACGCAACACATTTTCCACTGCTTTGGATTTCTCGGAAGTCCGGAGCAGGTAGTATCGTTCTGATGAAGCCAAGCCTTCCGATGAGTTGGTTCGATTTTTGCATCGCGCCGGAGCATGATTTCGAAGGCAAGGCGGTTCCGGGCAACGTCATCACCAGCAAGGGCGCCTTGAACCGCGTTGTTTCAGCGAAGATTGGAAAAAAAGGAAAGCTCTTCCTCATTGGCGGACCATCAAAGACGCATGGCTATGACCAAGCCGCCTTGATTTCCCAAATCGCGGAGATCGTTGGCGATGAGCCATGGCAGCTTGCTGATTCCCGAAGAACTCCACCCACCTTACTACCTGCGCTCGCTGCAACACTGCCGACTTTGGAAATTTTTCCCCACGGAGAGGCCAAACCCGGTTGGTTGGCTGGTAAGCTCTCCGAACTAGAGGAAATCCGCGTCACCGAAGATTCTGTTTCCATGATCTACGAGGCTCTGAGCAGCGGTGCGAAGGTCGGTGTGCTGGAAATGCCAAGGCTCCTGCCTGATTCGCGGGTGCTGCGGGGACTCGCGGCGCTAGAAAAAGAAGGCTACCTCGATCCTACCGCTTCCCCGAAGATTCTCGCAGAAGCGGATCGCTGCGCCAAGTTGCTGTTCGGTTAAGGGGCGGATACCTCTTGAAATAGGAAGCGGATAGCTTGTCATCTGAATTGGTATGGTGCATCAACTTTCACGGATGGATCGAAAGGGAAGCGAGGGGTTTGCAAGTTTGTGGTGGGCATACCTGCTGAAGGGATTAGCCGGCGGCTTCTGGGTTCCGGTTCTTACAAATATTCTAAATGAGGAAGGTTACAGTTCCTGGGTGGCGGTCGCGTTCGCGATAATCCCTGTATGCGCTTTAATCTCGCCGTTGATCGGAGGTGCTCTGGCCGATGAGCGAGTTTCCGCCCAGAAGCTTTTCGGTTGGAGCTCGATCATCGGCGGTCTTCTGGTGGCGCTTGCATTTTCTTTCCTTGATTTTGGACTGCCTCCGATATGGTTTATCATAGGTCTGGCAGCCTATGGTTTGGCAAGTGCACCGACTTGGGGGCTGCTTGCGAATATCGCTCTTACAAATCTGGGAAACCCTGAGAAGCAGTTTCCTCTTGTGAGACTCAGCGCGACTTTCGGATGGGTTGGGGCTGGTTTCCTGACGAGTTACGCTCTCCATGCCGACAGCAGCCCTGTTGCCGGATACGCTGCTGGGGTGGCTCACGTGTGTGCGGGAATTATCGGATTTTTCCTGCCTGATACGCCTCCACTGGGGAAGGGAAGGTCTTGGAGAAGTGCGCTTGGATTCGGTGCATTTGCCCTTTTCAAAAACCGCGACCACGCCGTCCTCTTCGGTGTTACAGGGCTGTTCTCGATTCCGTTGGCGGCCTTCTACATGTTTTCCCCGGAGCTTTTCAAAGCCCTAGGCAGCAAGGCTCCCACTGCATCCATGACTATCGCGCAGGTGACCGAGGTGATCGCGATGCTGGTGCTTGGTGCGATGATGGTGAAATACCGGTTGAAAACCATCCTGCTTTGGGGGTTGGGGCTTTCGGTGCTCAGATATGGCTTAAGTGGCTATGCGGGGCTGACGGGAATGGTCGGCTGGCACCTTGCTGGAGTGGGACTTCATGGTGTTTGCTACACGTTCTATTTTGTGACGGCGCAGGTGTATATGAATCGTCGCGTGGAGCCTAGGCTGCGGGGGCAAGCGCAAGGATTACTCAGTCTGATGACCTCTGGGATCGGCCCCTTGGTAGGTGCTTTTTTCTGCGGTTGGCTGAGGGATGTCTGCGTCGATGAAAATGGCAACGGCTGGCAGAGTTTCTGGTGGATTCTCGCCGGGGTGATCGCAGCTTGTACCGTCGCGTTTGCGATTCTCTACCGTGGGAGAAAAGCCGGGACGTAGAATCTATTACGCCAGTTCGCAGGCGAGTCTGATCGCGGCGATCATGGAAGCGGGATTGGCTTCACCTTTGCCTGCGATTGAGAAAGCGGTGCCGTGATCGGGAGATGTGCGGGGCTTCGGAAGGCCGAGGGTGACGTTTACTGCTTCATCGAAATCCAAGAGCTTTAAGGGGATAAGTCCTTGATCGTGGTACATCGCGAGGACGGCGTCGTATTTTCCTTTGGCTACATCGCGGAAGATCGCGTCCGGGACGTAGGGGCCGGTGAAGGAGGCTAGCCCTAGCTCGTTCAGTTCTGCGACGGCAGGGGCGATGATGGTTTTTTCCTCATCCCCGAAAGCCCCGTTCTCGCCGGCGTGTGGATTCAGGCCGCATATTGCGATATGCGGGGAGACGATACTCCGTTTTTTTAGGAAAGCAGCAGTCAGTTTCCCGATGGAGAAAATCGACTCCGCTGTTAGCAAGCGGGGGACATCTGCGAGGGAGTTGTGGATTGTCGCGAGGCCGACGGTGAGGGTGGGGCCTGTGAGAAGCATCCCATAATTTTGCATCCCGAAGGCATCCGCATAGAATTCCGTCTGGCCGGGGAAAGGGAAACCCACCGATTGCAGGCCTTCCTTGGAAACTGGCCCGGTAACTACGGCCGCCGCATCTGTTTCGCGGAGAAGGCGAGTGGATTCTTTAAGTGCATCGAGCGCGGATTTGGCGGACTCACGGGTTGGTTTCCCCGGCGTGCCTGCAAAACGGTCGCCGATCACCCGGAAATCAAAACCTTCCGGCAATTTCCCTGAGGCAATGGCTGCATCGATGATTTCAGGACCTATCCCCGCAGGGTCGCCAAGTGTGATGAGAATTTCCGGCACGCCGCGAAAATGGACGTTGGAACGCGCGAGTGCAAGGAGGGGCTGCATTCTGCTGCCCGGTGCGTTGGGAAACGGAGGGGCGAACGCGGGATCGCCACCCGTAGCGCATTCTCGGAACTCAGGGCGAACCAGCGTTCGCACCTCCCTGCGGCATTTTGCGAGCTGAATTTGAGGTTCCAGTTATTTAACGTCTTCCTCCTCCAAGCCAGGGGCGTTACGATTAACATGCGTTAATCGTAACGCGGAATTTTGGTGGTTTAGACCATTTACCAAGGGCTTGCATGGTTTCATCCATGTCCTGATGCTGCGGCGCGATGTTGAGTGAAGATGAAGCCAACCGGTTTGGCGGGATAGCAAGGTTGTACGGGCGGGAGGCTTTGAATCACTTTTTGGCTTCGCGTGTCGTTGTCGTTGGGATCGGAGGGGTGGGATCGTGGACGGTCGAGGCGCTGGCGCGGTCCGGGATCGGGAAGATCCGTATGGTCGACCTCGATGAGATCTGCATCACCAACGTCAACCGCCAGCTCCACGCGATGGATGGCCAAATCGGGAAACAGAAGACTGCGGCGATGGCGGAGCGGGTGCGGGCGATCAATCCCTGCTGTGGGGTGGAGGTGATTGAAGGTTTTTTCACGGAACGTTCAGTGAATGAGGTGCTGGGCGGAGAAATTTCCGGAGTGATCGATGCGATTGATTCCATGAAGCACAAGGCGCTGCTCCTCGCGGAGTGCAACCGACGGGGCATCCCCGTGGTGACTTGTGGAGGGGCGGGCGGCAAGCGGGATGCCACGCGCATCCAGATCCGTGATCTTGCATTTTCCGGAAAAGACGCACTGCTCCACCAACTCCGCAAAAAGCTGCGGCACGAGCATGGTTTTCCCAGCGTGCCGATGGGCTCCAAGCCACAGCCAATGGAGATTACGGCGGTCTTTTCCGACGAATCCCCCGTTTACCCGGGAAGCGACGGCGAGGTCTCCTGCGACCGCCCCGATGACGCCGACATGCGCCTCAACTGCGCCACCGGCTACGGCACCGCCACCCATGTCACCGCCACCTTCGGGGTCGTCGCGGCTGGGGCGATGCTGGATGTGCTCGCGCAGGTAACTCCTTGATACTAGGATGAATGTAGCGGCGATCTTCGGTCGCCTCCAGTTCGCGGACAAGACCACAGAGCTTGCTACCACTCCAACTCCCACGCCCCACTGTCCAAGCCCAAAAACGTGGTCATGGCCTCGACCTCAGCTTCGACGGCCAAACGAAACGCCTTCGCCCGGGGACGCTTGCCAACGGTTCCGATACCGACATGGAGTCGTTCTCCATTAATCTTCGCATTCGCCCAACCAATTACATCCTCCCGCCATAGCAGCGGCATGGCATAGTAGCCGCGCTCGCGCCGTAACTCAGGCACATAGGCTTCGAATCGATAGCGCCAGCCCCATACCTGCTCGAAACGCTGCCTATCCCGAATCAGCGGATCAAAGGGAGCCAGGATACGCGCTCTCTCAGCCACTTCACCTGGTTGCCAGTCGTCACGGTTCCAAAGATACGGAACCCCCTCCACCTCCAGCTCCGTGAGCTGTCCGGAAGCCACCAACCTCTCAATCGCTTCCTCCCTTTCGCCACGCTTCGGAATCAAGTGCCGCAGCCCCCCCAGCTCTGTAATTAGAAAGCGCTTTGAAGTCCGTGCCTACACACTCCGTAAGCTGGATGGTAGTGGGGAATTGAAAACGACGAACTCCGACCACGGAGATCTGCTTCCCTACAACGAAGGGGGAGAGGAGAACGCACCATCCACCGATAGGGGATGGTTCCTCGCAAGTGACATCCGCGCTAACGAGCAGGTTGCGCTTACCGCTATGCACACCCTTTTCCTTCGCGAACACAACTACTGGGCGCGCTCGTTTCGTGAGACGAATCCAGCTGCCGCCGAGGATACCGTATATGAATATGCCCGTATGATCGTTGGTGCGGAAATGCAGCACATTACCTACTCGGAGTTTCTTCCCATCCTGTTGGGGCCGGAAGCGCTGCCCCCATACCGGGGCTTTAAGGAGGAAGCCGATCCATCGATCACAAATGAATTCGCGACCGCGGCTTTCCGTTTCGGACACAGCCTACTTCCCACAACGATACGGCGTGTCGCTGCAAGCGGGGAAACCGCAGATTCCGGTGATCTCGCACTTGCGGAGGCGTTCTTCGATCCGTCTATCGTGGAAACGGATGGCATTGAGAACCTGTTACGCGGCATGGCTTCCCAGACATGCCAAGAGCTCGATGGCAAGATCGTCGATGGATTGCGAAACTTCCTCTTCGTCCCTCCGGGATCGGGTGGACTCGATCTTGCATCGCTGAACATTCAGCGCGGGCGCGACCATGGCATCCCTTCATACAACGAAGTCCGCCGCCAACTTGGAATGAAGCCAGCCCGCCGCTTCCGTGACATCAATCCGGATCGCAAAGTCCAGAGGGCGCTCGCAGATGCTTACCGTAGCGTAGAGGATGTCGACCTCTGGGTTGGCGGCCTTTCAGAACCACACGTCCCCCGTGCGATGGTCGGCTCCGTATTCCATAGGATTATTTCCCGGCAATTCGCGATGGCGCTAGACAAGAATGGGAATCACGAACTCTCCAAACGCGAGATCCGAATCGCTGCCCGGTCATTGGGGAGGCTCGACGAAGATCGCGACGGCGTCCTAAGCAAGGAAGAACTTCGCCCGGAGCCACCGGAAGGGAGACGCCGCAAGAAAAAGGATAATGGAAATAACGCGAACCCTCCTCCGGCACCTCCGCCTTCCGAGCTTCTTTCCGCTATCGATACAGATGGCGACGGTAGCCTTTCTAAAGAAGAGCTCAAGGCAGCCCCTGAAGCGCTCTTGAAAATGGACAGAGATGATAACGGAAAACTGAACCATGATGAGGCTCCTTCACTTGGTGACCCGAACGGCGACCGCGCGGGACCACCTGGCGGTGGTCCTCCACGGAGATAATAAGACTTCCCCCCAAGGAGAAAAAACGGAAGGGCGACCCGCGAGGGCCGCCCTTCCAACTTTATTTCGGAATCTACAGCGGCTGCTGCTGTAGGCAGTCACAGCATCGCCTACAGCGATCATTCCACCTTGTTGGTGAGGTTCGAGGTATCGAATCCTTGTCGCTAGTCTAGAATGCGTACTGCCAGCCGACGCTAAGCGTGTAGTCAGTTCCGAGGCCGACTCCGTTTCTTTCCTGCCAGAGCGGGACGCGGACATCGGCAGCGAGGCGGTGGTTTTTCAGGAACCAGCTAGGGATTAGGTAGTTCACGCCTGCGACTGCTTCGATGCGGTGCCCTCCGTAGTTTTCCGCAAAGGCGGTCGGGACGGTGCGGCGTGGGCCTGCAGTCGTGCCGACATCGCTTTGGTTTCCGTTCAGGTTTCCCTCCCAGATGTAGGATAGTCCGGTGCTGAGTGACAGGCATTTGCTTGCTTTCCAAGAAACCCAGCTATCGAGATTGAAGCTGTCTCCCAGGCTGTAGCCATGGGCGTTGTCATCGATGTGGTAAACCCCGCTCGCCTGCGCTCCCGCCGACCATTGATCGCTGTGGTAGGTGTAAGTGATGGAAGGAAGTAGATCGACGGTGCCCGATCCCGGCTGCATGGCCGCAGGGAGTTGGCGGGAAAGACGTCCTCCCGGCCCCGGGACAATATCACGCTCCCCGATGGAACCGGTCGGTAGACTTACTCCAAATCCGGCATGGAGATGGTGTGGTCCCTCGCCGAGTAGCGTGATGAGGGAGGAAAGCCTAAGGTCACCAATGCCGTTTGAGCGAGTGGTGAACGCCGAGCTTCCGCCGTTGGCTGCAATCACGGGAGCGAACCCGATCAAGTGATCCATTTCCCGCTCCATATACGGGAGCATGAAGGACAGCGTGACGCGGTCGCTGGGTGCGTACATGACGCCGAGCATGTGCATTTCCATGGTCATGCGGGTAGGTGTGACGGCGTAGTTTTGCGCGAAGATCTGTTCGGGGGAGACAGAGTCATTCCCTTTGTACATCCCGTCCATCTCCATGAACATGTAGCGGTAGGAGAGCATCCACTCGCCCGTTTTGTGGGTGTGACCCCCCATGATCGAGATCGGCGCGTGGCTGTCCGGGCGTGTATGGTTGTGAGCGTGTTTGTGGTGGTGGGTTTGTGCGGATGCCACAGCGGAAAGGGCTGCGGCTGTGGTGATGATCGTACTGATTGATTTCATAAAATGTGTGTTTGTTAAATTTTGATATAGGTGTGCGCGGACTCGCGCGGTAGGCCGTGCCCGGTTGCGGGCTGCGGATTGAAAGAGCTTTCCGAAAACTGTGGAAAGCGCGTGGGATCATTCCGGAGGCAAAGGCCTTCGGAGTTCGAATGTCTCAGGCCAGCCTTGGTGGCGGAATTTCAGGCTTGTGGCTGAAGCCGCAATACGGAGGAAACGGAGGAAGAAACTTGTTTTTAGGAAGTGACCGGAACCTGGGCTCTTTCAGAGCCAACACCTTCGGTGAGATCAGTTTTTTTAGATCGAATCCCGAGCCGTCACGCTGCCCTGGAACCTGTGGTTCGTGCCGCTTCTCTTTTTTCGCGTCGTCGATGGAGTGGCAGAGCTCGCAAGGGTGATTTCCGTCGAATGTTTGTTTCGCACCTTCCACCAGGCCGTTTTCCGCCGAGTAATCGACCATCATTTTTCCCCAGGCCAAGACCTGAAGCACGCCGTAGTGGCCGCCGCAAAGATGCAGGCAGCCGGCAATGACGAGAATGAAACGGAGGATTCGCAAATCGGTGGGAGGGTGGAGTGGGGTGATCCTAATGAAAAGCTATAAAGGCGGGTGTTTAGATCGAGAAATCAACCATGCCGCGGTTTTGCTGGTCTTCCGAGAGCTTTTCACAGACGAGGCGGCAAAGGGGAAAAACTATCTCTCCCTTGAGCGAATAGAAGACTTTCACGCCTTCCTTCCGCCGCTCGACGAGGTTCGCACCTGCGAGGATTCCCAGATACTTCGAGACGCTGGGTTGGCCGGTTTGTAGTGTGTCCGAGAGTTCACCCACGGTATTTTCTCCGCCTTTGAGCTCCTGCAGCAAAGCCAGTCTGACTGGATCCGCCATCACTCGGAACACCCCGGCGATTTCCTCCAGGGCTTCCGATCCAAGCACATCGCCCTAGATCGGCTCGCCGGCGAATGCGAAGGGCTTGATGTGGATTGCCACTACAGCTTGCTCTGCCTTGGTGGAAAGCGCGCCGAACAGGCAGCGAACATTCTTTCTGAAAAGGGTTTAAAGAACCTCGATGTGATCGAAGGCGGGATTACCGCCCGGGAGTCCGCAGGATTGCCGGTTCGGAAAAGCTCGCGCAAAACCCTACCGCTCATGCGCCAAGTGCAACTCACCATCGGCGTGCTTGCCCTGATCGGCTCCCTGCTTGCGATTTTCGTGAATCCTCTTTTCGCCATCCTTCCCGCCTTCCTCGGTGCTGGACTCACCCTCGCCGGATCGACGGGCTGGTGCGGCCTAGCCATTTTTCTCTCGAAAATGCCTTGGAACCGCTGCGCAAAAACCTGAGGGGAAATGGTTCGAAAATATGAATGTAGTCAGCAGAATTTATGCGGATTTTCGAGGAGACATAGCAATTGGGCTATTCTGCCAACTGCTCAAGAATCCCACTCCCAAGACTCCTTGACCTGATCGATCGCGCGTCTGTCTTTTTTTGTCGGCCTACCTTTCGCCGATTCCTGTCTGGCGATCTGCCACTGCTTGAGCGCTTCGTAAATCTCAGGTTTTGTTCTGTCTTCGTAGCACGCCTGTGCATCCGGAGCGCCGACCCTTCTTTCCAAGATCCCAAGGACATGGATCTCACGCAACCCGGGCCCTTCGATGAAGGGAATATGGAGCACGTCTCCTACCTGAATGGACGATGAGCGTTTGAGAGCATGGTCATTCCGCTTAATCTTGCCGTCGCCAAGGATTTCGGCGGCAAGAGCGCGGGTCTTAAAAAACCTGGTTGCCCAGAGCCACTTGTCAGCTCGTGTTGATTTTGCCATCGGCTCAAGGTGGCACCTGTCAAATCCGGGTGCAAGCTGCCCCTTGCCAAAAACGCGATCAAGGGGACGTTGCCCAAGAAATGAATCCTACGCCTACCCGATTAAATGTCCTCTCCTATTTTAAAAAAGGCCTACCTCGGCTCGCTCATCGCAGACGCCGCCTCCATGCCCGCTTCACTTTATTTGGCGTGGAAATACCACGATGATTTTGATGCCGCCATCACTGCGAATGCTATGGTCGGTGGTGACAATTGCCACAGAGGTGCTGTCGTTGGGGCGTTGGTCGGGGCCGCGAAGGGCTCCTACGGGAATATGGATCGAAGGGCTCAAGGCAGCAGTAGCTTGAGTTTCAGTCCGCGAGGGAGCTTCTTCACTCTCAGTTCTTCTTTGCTCGCTTCCGAGCGGCTGCCGATCTCTCTGCGCAAAACGATCTCAAGAGGAAGGCGTCCACGCAGATATTTCGCGCTTTTTGGTCCCTGCGATTCATGCTCGGAAAAACGTCTATCCACATCCGTAGCTATGCCGGTGTAGAGCGAGCCGTCGCCGCAACGCAACATGTAAACCCACCAGACCGTTTCCCCCATGCGGGAGACTAACGGAACTAGGCGGGGAAATGCAATCAGATCGACTTGTAGCGCACGCGCTTGCCGTCTTTGCCAATTGGTCTGTCATCGACAGGGCGTTGCTTAGGCACGGAGGTGGAAACCCACTTCGTTCCTTCGGATGGCCCCGAGCGCCGCTCCTCGGCCTCGTTGGCACGTAGTTCACGGCCGTCGATTTTCGTGTTGTTCAGGATTTCCATCGCCTTTTCTCCGCCCTCTTGGCTTTCAAAAGTTATGAAAGCGAAACCACGCGGTTTGCCAGTCTCACGGTCGTTTGGACGGTGAAAGTTTGTGATTTCATCTACTCCCTCCAGAGCGTCGCGGATCTGTTCTTCAGTCGTGTCGTAGGAGATGTTGCTAACAAATAATTTCATCATGGTTTCGTCGTATTAGGATTGGTCGCCCGTGTTCTACAGATACACGACACCAAACCATTACGACCAAAACCAATTCCAACCGCGAAGCAAACTACCGTGCCCGTCTTGCGGACAACAGCATCAGGTTAGCACGCATTTTCCAACGCACCAAGGGGAACTCGAATTTACCTCGCTTTTACAAGACAGCATGGAGCCAAGCTGCTAGAAATTATCGAGAAATTCAGAATGAATGAACAACACCCATGCAAAACAAGAGTATCCGCCTTTCACGGGAGGATTGGCTACGGCATCGCCTTTCTAGCGGCAGTGGATGCTTTTGGGGAATCCGGCGGTGTACATCGCCCGCATGATCCGCGAGCATGGCGATTTCGTTTTCTGCCGGGGAATTCTGGACTTTTATCTCGTAAATGATCCGACCCTCGTTCGACAGGTGCTCAGGGATACGAACCGTGATTTTGACAAGAATAGCCGCATTTACGACCACTTCCGGAATATTTTTGGAAACGGGCTGGTGACGGCGGAAGGGGAGTCTTGGAAGCGCAAACGCAAACTTATGCAGCCGATGTTCGGCCCTTCTGCGATTAAATCTTTCTTCGAGCCGATGTTGGATGCCTCGACCGCAGCCTGTGAGAGCTGGGCGGGCACTTCTGGAAACGGTGATCCTCTCGATATGGCCGAAGAAATGAACCGGCTTACACTAGAGATTGCCGGGCGTTCCTTTTTCAGTGATGGTTTCGAAGGATCGGTGGACAGGATCAGGAAATGGACGGAGGCGATCAACCGCTACAGTGCCAAGCCGCCCCTGCCTTTCATTTCCGACTTGGACTTTCCCTCGCCGACCAATCTTCGAGTGCGGAAAATGATGGCCGATTTCCGCGAATTCATGCGCGGCCTGATCCATGCACGTGCTGGTGCCGATCCGAAACAAGACCTGCTCGGAATACTTCTGCACGCACGTGACGAAGACGGAAACGCGATGGATGAAGAGGAAATCTGTGAGGAGATCCTCGGGATGATTATTGGCGGGCACGAAACCACGGCGACCGCCCTTACTTGGGTCTGGTACGAGTTGCACCATCATCCGGAAGTGGAGAGGAGGCTGGTTGAAGAAATCCAGAGTGTTGTCGGCGATGGCTAGCTGGAATTAGAGCATTTCTGCCAGTTGAAATACGCGAACATGGTCCTACAGGAAGCGATGCGGCTGCATCCGCCTTTCTGGTTCGAAAACCGAAACACTACCACCGAAGTGGAACTCGGTGGTAAAACCATCCCGCGCGGAGCCATGGTCGCTTTCAGTCGCTATTCGCTGCACAGGCACCCGGATTTTTGGGAAAACCCCGATTGTTTCGATCCGTCTCGCTTCGATCCGGAGAATAGAAATAATCCCGGCACAAGCTGCGCCTACGTCCCTTTCGGAGGCGGTCCACGTGTGTGTATCGGTAGGCATTTCGCGATGATGGAAATGCTCGTCATCGTCATTACCGTTTTGCAAAGATACCAAGTCTCCGTCCATACCCGCGACCGACACAAAATGTCCGCGAAGCTCACCATGGCTCCCAAATATGGACTGTTAACCAGCCTCAAGCTACGCCTATGAAATCTTTCCCTTACGTCACGGACTATATCAACGAAGTGTTTTCCAAAGAGGAAAAGCGCCTCGACTACACCTATCTCCGACCGCTGTTGCTGGTCTTCTACTTTTTCCTGCGATCCATCGTTTTCCCCATCAAGTTCCTCATCCACCGCAGGCCGTATGGATTCGAAGCCAAGTGCATCGATGGTGTGCTCGCATTCGGGATGAAATATTTCGCCAGCTAGGATGCAGTGGAACTCATGGTGCGCCATGTCCAGATCGAGCCGTTGCTCTATCGTCACCTGCTGCAAGATGGAGAGGGGGGGATTCCTGCTTCTCCTAGGAAATTCAATGGTATCGATGGAGACTACAACCTCGACAGCCTTTCTGAGATGATCCGGAACAATCTCACCATCGGGCACGACGAACTCTCCTACGAAGTTATCGAGCGTTTCGACCGGGATACATTTCTGGAGAATCTCGACGAGCTCCGCAAACGAGTCCCCGAAGACCATACACTATTCAGCAAGAAGGCGATGGAAGCCACCAAAGCTTCTTCCTTGGAATGGATAGGCTGTACCAATGTGGTCATCGGTATCGTGATCGTCATCACGCTCTTCGCCGATCTCCGCACGGCGGTGAAAGCCCTCAATTCCTTCGGTTCAGATTCGCTGATGCTGTGGGCGCTGAAACACCTCTACGTAAACGACCCGGTGGTCACCACCGACCTCGATTTCTACACGCCGGATGATAGCAATCGCGGCCACTTCAACAGCAGCGTCTTCTTTTCTAATCCCAGTCTCTATCTCCAGAACCACATCGCGTTCGATGAATACGCCTACCACGTCCTTCGCGAACGCCCACCCACCTCCGCATCATGAATGCTTACATTACCCGTACCGGCTCCTTCCTGCCTGGGGATCCCGTTTCAAACGAAGAACTCTCCACTTTCATGGGCGAGCAGAACCCGACCCACGACGTGTATGACCTCGCCGTCCTAGCAGCGGAAAACTGCCTCGGGAATGGCTCACATGAAATCGACCACCTCTCCGCAGGCTCCACCAACACCCCCTTGATCGGGCCGGGCATTTCCAGCATCCTCCACAGCCGCCTAGCCGCACACGGACTCGTGAGCCAGCCATTAGAGATCAATTCTAACTCCGGTATCTGCTCCGCCTCCGCTCAGTCATTCGTAAATTCCTGCCGTGCCATCCATTGTGGCGATCACAGTAGCGCACTCTGTATTGGTGTTGAGTAACCCTCCGCCATTCTGAAATCATCAGTGATCGTCCCGCCCGAGAACCGCGCGGAGCATACTGAAAGCCTCACGAAATCCAAGTGGTTCATGTCCGTTTTCCTCCGCTCCATGCTCTCCGATGGAGCGGGCGCCTTTTTGTTAGAGGATAGACCTTCGGAAAACGGAATTTCCTATCAGGTGAACTGGACGCACTCGCAATCCTTCGCACACGAGGCTCCGCTCTGCATGAGCCTGGAAAGTCGCAGTCTCCTCCTCAGTCAGGACGTTTCCATCCTCGCGGAGCACCTAGGCCCTTGTGTCCACAAGATCGCCGGCACCGCGATGGAGAAAAACAACGACAGCCTCTCCAGCTACCAGACCATCCTCCCGCACCTTTCCTCATTCTATTTCAAACGCCACCTGCTCGGCGTCTTCGAGGAAATGTGTGATGGAAACCAGATCCCTCATTGGACGAACCTTGAAACCCACGGCAATACCGGAGCCGCCAGCATCTACATCATGCTCGATGAATTCACCCGCACGCAACTGCCCCGCAACGGCGACCGCATCATGCTCTTTATCCCGGAGTCGGGCCAGTTCAATTTCGTGCTCATCAGCCTGACGGCCATCGTTCCATGAAACGGAAACGCCTTGCGATCATCGGAGCGGGAAGCAGCGGACTGATTACCCTCAAGCTTGCCCTCGACAGACTCCCAGACTGGGAAATCGTCTGTTTTGAAAAAGGAGCCACTAACACCGGTTGCTGGGGAAGCCCATATCCGGGCTTCGTCTCCACCTCCACGAAATACACCACCCAGTTCTCCTGTTTCCGAAAATGGTCTTGCGAGGCAGATCCATCCGACCGTCCATCGAAAGCCGACTTTTTCCGAGAAGACGAGTATGGCCGCTATCTCGAAGAGTTCGTCCGGCACTTCGAGCTCTCCCCCCACATCCGCTTGAACACCGGGATCAGCCGCGTCCGGAAAGATTGCCAAGGCTGGAGCCTTTGTAAGGATTCAGATGTTGAAGAACATTTCGACAGCCTCGTGATATGCACCGGACTCGCTGCCAAGGCGAAGCTCCTCGACACCGATATCCCGTGCCTCCATCCCGGCAATCATTTAGTCGAAAATCAGACCGTCGTTATCCTCGGCGGCGGAGAATCGGCTGCCGATATAGCCCACCGCCTGGCTGATCTCTCACTTGGAAATACCGTCTATCTTTCCCTGAAGAACGGCATCCGGGTCAGTCCCCGCTACCACCCGATCCGGGGCGTGCCTTCGGACTTCCTGCGGAATCGACTGATGCTTTCCATCCATCCGGACATCAGAAATGTGATCGGCCAGAAATTCGTAGAAGCCCGCATCCGCCACCAGGAGCTCTTCGAGAAATTTTTCAAAGCGAACCCATCTGGAGGTTCGAAGTCTTCCGATACAGTGGCGAAGAGAAAGCACTGGGATGCCAAGCTTACCGCCCGAGCTAAAGACAAGCTCTTCAACACCTTCCACACGAAGAGCGACGACTTCCTAGACGACGTCGCCGAAGATCGTATCCAAATCATTGGCTCTCCCATCGAGGGGAACTACCGGCGTTATTCAGACTTTGACGGGACAGCCGAAATGGAAATTATGCCCGACGCCCTCGTCCCATCCATCGGTTTCACATCAGGCATAGATGAGATTTGCCAAGGGGAAATCCGTGTCCGCGATTTCCATCTGGGGGTGCTTCACGTAGAGCACGACGACCTCTTTTTGGTCGGATACACCCGCCCCATCATCGGGAATATCCCGACCATCAGTGAAATGCAGGCCAGGTACGTCACCGGGATCATCGCCGGGAAGGTTGAACGCCCTCCCAATATCACCGCGCTCCACGCAGCCGGGAGGAAACGCGTGGAATCCGATTTCCCCCAACTGAATACCGAGACCATCTACCCGGTGGAAATGATCCCTTACTGCGACGGCCTTGCGCGCATCATGGGCACCTTCCCTTCATTCCGTAACGTCGGTTCACTCAGGCGCTGGATGAAGATCCAACTCTCACCCGCATCGACAACACACTACCTAGACGAGGATTTTTCCCCGGAGGAAACCGGAAATGAAACGGTTCATAGCCCATGGATCATCACCGCACTGCTGGTGGTGGTCTCGATTCTTACACTGCCTTACCTTTTGCTTTGCAAACCGGGGCGGCAGGGTATCTGAAATATCCGCACAAAGTGATATGCCGCAGGCGAGAGGAACCGTGGTTTTGAAACCACGCCTGCAATGAGCTACGGAGCAAAAGGGCGGTTCGCTCGTAAGGTCGCAGTTTCTAAACTGCGGTTCCTTTCTGCTGCCCAGCATGTCTTCTGCCTCAGCCATTGCCTTTGCTCAGCTCTAGGTTCTAAAACGCCTTGTAAACGAAATTCAGCCGCAACATCCTTACGCAGACCTTATGAAAAAACTCCTCATCCCCATCCTGGCCGTCTGCGCCTCGCTCGCTGCATCCGCCGCGAAGCCGAATTTTATCATCATCTTCACCGACGACCAAGGCTACCAGGATCTCGGCTGCTTCGGATCGCCGAATATCAAGACCCCGAATATCGACCGGATGGCCAAGGAAGGGCGAAAGTTCACCAGCTTCATGGTCGCCAGTTCGGTATGCTCTCCGTCTCGTGCCGCCCTGCTCACCGGCTCGTATCCGAAACGCGTCGGCATGCATAAACACGTGCTCTTTCCGAAGTCCGACTACGGCCTGAGTCCGGAGGAATACACCATCGCCGACCATTTTAAATCCCTTGGCTACGCGACTGCAGCCATCGGCAAATGGCACCTCGGGCATCATCCGGAAACGCTGCCTCGCCAGAACGGGTTCGATTCCTACTACGGCATCCCGTACTCGAACGACATGAACCACCCGGAAAACAAGGGTAAGGTCAATCCTGGGGTCGACGAGAGCTGGCTCAACCAAGATGAGTGGGTGAAAAAATGGAACACCCCGCTCATCGAGAACGAGGAAATCGTCGAATTGCCGGTGAACCAGCGCACCATCACCCGCCGCTACACCGACAAGGCCATCGCGTTCGTCACCAAGAATAAAGAGAAACCCTTTTTCCTCTACCTCCCGCACAGTATGCCGCACATCCCGCTCTTCGTGCCGGAGGATGCGTACGATCCCGATCCGAAAAATGCATACAAGGCGGTTATCGAGCACATCGATGCGGAGGTCGGTCGGCTAGTTGATACCGTGAAGGAACTCGGCCTTTCGGAAAATACCTACATCATTTTCACCAGCGACAACGGCCCGTGGCTCTATTTTAAGAACCACGGCGGTAGCGCCCTTCCACTCCGGGCAGGAAAATTCAGCACTTTCGAGGGGGGGCAGCGCGTCCCATGCGTGATGTGGGCGCCAGGTCGAATCCCCGCGGGAACCACCAGCGATGCACTCATGTCCACCATCGACCTACTCCCGACCCTTGCCGCTCTCTCTGATAGCAAACTACCCGGAGACAGGAAAATCGACGGACTCGATCTCTCCGCCACCGTCACTGGAGAGCCCGAGGTAAAGCGCGACGAGTTTGTCTATTACACATCGAACGGCGTGCTCGACGGCATCCGCCAAGGTGATTGGAAACTGCTTGCCAAAAAGAAAGCCCCACTCCTTTTTAACATCGCCGAGGACATTTCTGAATCAAAGAACCTCGCCGCCGCACATCCCGAAAAAGTATCCCAACTCACCGCCCGCATGAAGGAACTCGACGCGGAGATCACCGCGAATGCGCGGCCGGTATGGAGGAAGAAGTAGCTCCTTCGATCTCTACATCGGCAATCCGGTGGTTCAAATTCTCTTCATGTTGGCAGCCTGCGGGCATTGCCCCGGATTTCGCTTCCAACGCGCCTTATGTGAAACGAAGCTCCGCGCATCAGCCCGCGCCTCCAACTCCACCTTCTCGTCGTCATTTTCGCGGCGACGACCATCCTCGGTCGCCTCGCCTCCGTCAGCGCGCCGGTGCTGATCACATGGCGGTGCCTGATCGCAGCAGTGGGGGCTTTTCTCTGTGTCGCTGCGATGAGGAACCGCAAGATCTGGCTCGGTTGGCGGCAGGTCAGGAACCTGCTGCTCATCGGCGCAATCATCGGCCTGCACTGGCTCTGTCTCTTCGGCGCGGTGAAAATCTCCAACGTATCCATCGCCCTCATCGGCCTAGCCACCACATCGCTCTTCACCGCTTTCACCGAGCCCTTGTTCACGCGCCGCCGGATCCGCCCTTTCGAGGTGTTCTTGGGGTTGATCGTTCTCGCAGGAATCGGCCTGATCGCAGGTGTCGAAAAGGGACATGCACTGGGCTTGTTCGTCGCACTCCTCAGCGCGTTGCTGGCTGCGGTTTTCATGGTTCTCAACAAGAAAACCGTAGTCGATGGCGCGGATCCGATGGTGATGGTCGGCTGGGAAATGGTTGCTGCCACTGCCGTCTGCTTTCTCGCCGTCCCCATATTCGATTCCGGCGGATTCCACGCGCTCTTCGTTGGCAACGCATGGGACTGGCTTTGGATCCTGATTCTCGCACTGGTGTGCACCGTTTTCGCCCAAGATCTGACCAACCGCCTCCTGCGCACCATCAGCGCCTACGACTTCAACCTCGCTGCCAATTTCGAACCCGTCTACGGGATCATCGCCGCCGCCGTCATCTTCGGCGAACATCAGAACCTGCAGCCGACATTCTACCTCGGAGCGCTAGCAATCATGCTCGCGAACTTCCTCCATCCCAGGCTCCAAAAGCGTTTTTTCCGGGCTGAGACCTGAGATCTCATCCCAGCATCTGCCCACCGGGCGCATCGTTCTTCTCATTCAGCACGTCTATGCCGGATTGCACGCTGTCCGTCATCATCCGGGTGAGTACCGGGATGGTTTCGCGGGATTTCCCATCCATGAAAGCGCGGACATCGATAGGGGTTGCTATCCTTGCCATCGCTCTCCTCGGCCCCGTGCGCGGCATATGGCGGGAATGGAAATCCTCGGCGATGCGCTCCACCGTCTCGTCATAGCGGTCGATGGTGGGGCGCTCGGTCAGGTATGGCGCGAGGTAGCCGTGGAGGCGCAGCGCGAGGATGGCACGATCCGCCATGCCATCGGTTTCCGGATGGGGATCTGAAGCCCCGTCGGTGCGGAGTTGGTGGATTTTAGTGCGGGTTTTTGTGATGCGCCCGAGCAGTCCGGTGTCCTCCGGCGCGGGGATTGCTAGCCGTTGCTCGACATCGCCGACAAGGTCTTCCGCAAATGATGCGAGCAGGCCGTAGAGGGATTCCGTACCGCCGGAGAAGCCGTGTTTCTCCAGATATTTCCCGACGATGTGCTGGCCGAGGCCGAGCACTGCCGGCACTGGATCGTCCGCCGCGCCTGCGGGAAACGAATGCCCGGAATCCGCAGCGAGCCGGCGCATCCGCGCAGTGATCGCCTCGCGGGGAGTGCTGAGGTGGGTGAATTTCAGGCTGACTGGAACGATCATCACCGGCACTTCGCCAAGAGCCGCTTGCGCTTTCAGCGCGATGAACGCCGCGCCGTCGAGGAACGGGGTGACGCGATCGTTGGTGAGATACACGTTTCCCTCGGGGAAAATATTCAGCGCGCGCTTGCCCTGCTTGAGCACGTTGATCGCGGCGGCCATCGCCTTCCTGTCGCTGCCCTCGCGGTCGATGGAAAAATTCCCCATCCGCTGCAGGGACCACGCGCAGAGGCGGCCCCGGAGGAAGACATCGTAGGCGGCCATGAAACAGGAATCCACGCCCAGCCTGCGGTGGACTTCTGAAAGAACCTGCGGATCGCTGTGGCTCGGGTGGTTTATGACAAACATCAGCCGCGCACCGTTTTCCTTGGCCTCCCGCAGCGCCTCCGTTTCCCCGTCGACCACCACCTCGGCGATCCGGTGGTTTTTCCCCGGTAGGATCACCCGCCTGTTCAGCTCCCGCCCTAGCCGGATCAACGGGGCGGAGGGCTTCGCCTCAAAGAAGCGGTAGGGCGCATCGGAGAACTCGAGCATGCGGGAGATTCTTCGCTTTTCCGCAAGGCTGTAAAGCACGGGGATGATACGACCCTGTATTGGCAAATGCCCATGGGGCTGGGACATCGGCGGTATGGCAAGCGACGGGGCGACGGGGCGACGGGGCGCCTGGCATGGCGCGCCCGGAAATTCCGGCATCGGACACAATCGCGCTTCCAGCGAGCCACAGTCGCTTCGTT
>CAJJBR010000039.1 GCA_905182475.1 Akkermansiaceae bacterium
GTGGCGCGGGAGACCGTGGAGCCGGAGATGAGGACGGGTGTAAGCTCTGCTACTGGGGTGAGGACTCCGGTGCGACCGACTTGGATGGAAACTGCGTTGAGGGTTGTTTCCTGTTGTTCGGGGAGGAATTTGTAGGCGGCTGCCCAGCGGGGGGCGCGGGAGGTGGAGCCTAGGGTTTGGCGTTCGGCTCGGTCGATGACTTTGATGACGACGCCATCGGTCGCGTGGTCGAGGTCGTGGCGGTGGGCGCTGAAAAATGTTATGCCATCCAATACCTCTTCTAGATTTTGGGCGATGCGGACTGGGTGGTTTCTTGGGATGGAGAAATTCTCTAACAAATTGTGGAAATCGATTTCCGAATCCAACGGCTCGCCTTCGTAGGCACCGAGGCCGTGGGCGAGGAAGGCGAGGGGTCGGGTGGCAACGACTTTTGAGTCGAGCTGTTTCACGGTTCCGGCGGTTGCGTTTCGCGGGTTTGCGAAGGTGGGGAGGCCGGCTTCTTCGCGGGATTCGTTGAGAGTGGCGAAGGCGGAGTTCGGCATAAAGATCTCGCCACGGATTTCTAGCTTCGCTGGGATTTTGAATTTTGAATTTTGAATTTTGGGTTTTACTTCCTCCTTGAGGATTTGGAGGTCGATGGGGACGAGTTCGCCTTCGGAGGTTTTGATGAGGTTTCCGGTGTGGGCGTCGGCTACATCCACGCCTGTGACAGGGTGGAACCAGCGGTTGTGGCCGTTTGATTCGTAGCCTTGGTCTGTGAACCACTCGGCGACTTCCTCAGAGGTAGGCTCGGTGCCATCCACGTAGGGTTGGGAGATGACGAAGGCCGGGCCTCCCTTTGTATCAACGATTCCGTGGAACCAGATGTCGTCTCCGAAAATCCGATTGCAAGCGATGATGTTGCGGAGATACGGGATGCTGCCCTGCGCTCCAAAATCCGGAGGGAGGGTGAATTTAACGACCCTGATGAATTTTTCCGCTAGGAAAACGGTGTGTTCGGATTGTCCCCCGAACTTTTTCCAGCCTTCTGAGAGGCTAAATAAGCCTCTTGCTCGGAGCAGCCGACCAGTATGATTTCCCCATTCAAGAATGGATTCGGTTTCACGTCGGATCCGTTGCGCCACATTGTCTCCATGATTTCCTGAGGAGTCTTCTTGAAGCCTTCGAGCCAAGCTTTGTGGCGAGCCTTGCGGATGTGCTCCGGGGACAATGGCATTTTCTGCGACGTGCTCATGGGATATTTCATAGGGCAGGATGGACTCGAAGTCAATTCCGGTGACGGGGTTGGTGCCGTATGGGGTGGGGTCTTCGTGGAGTGTTGAAGTTGAGTTTGGGGGGGAGAAGAGAAGGGTGGGCTCCTCGGGTTGCTGGGCAGCAGGATGCAGCCCCTCCTTGAGGGTGAGTGGGATGTTGCGGATCGTCCGGACGTTTTGGGTGACGTTGTCGCCGGTGGTGCCGTCACCGCGGGTGGCTGCGTATTTGAGGGAGCCGTTTTCGTAGAAAAGGGAGACGGCGACTCCGTCGATTTTCGGCTCCATCGTTACGGCGATTTCCTTGCGGCCGAGATTCTTTTGGAGGCGTTTGTAAAAGGCGATGAGTTCGGCTTCGGGGATTTCAGAGTCTTTCAGTTCGAACACATCGTCGATGCTTAGCATCGGCACTGGGTGCTGGACTTGGGAGAAGCCTGCGAGCGGAGTGGAGCCGACGCGTTGGGTGGGCGAGTTGGGATTGGCGAGGTTTGAGTGGGCTTTTTCAAGATCCTCGAGTTCGCGGAAGAGTTTGTCGTAGTCCGTATCGGAAATTTCAGGCTCGGCCTGGGTGTAGTAGAGGTGGTTGTGGTGGTCGAGGAGCTGGCGAAGCTCGGCGGCGCGGTTCTCCGGAGAGGGAAGGTTGGAGAAGAGGTCTGGCTCGGACATGGGGAATGGATAGTGGAGAGAGTGCCGAGTGCCAAGTGATCAGTGGCAGACTTTGGATTCGAGCGGGAGGCTGGAATCCTCCCGAAACGGCCTGGGGCTGGAATCCCCAGCTAGTGCGCGGCACACCCCGGGACGGGATTTTCACGGCCTGCCCCGGAATGGAAGCAGCTACGCATGCGAGGCTGGTGTTGACGGGTGGGTTGCGGGGTTGCAGGTTCTGCTGTGTTGAGCGAGGTAAATTACAAGATCGGGAACGAGAAGCTGGTGAAAGTGCTGGAGAGTGCCTCCGGACATCTTCGTGGGCTGTTGGAAAAACAGGGGCGTGCCGATGGTGCGTTGCGGATTGCGGTGATTGGCGGCGGATGCTCCGGGCTTCAGTATAAGATGGATCTGGTGGATGGGCCGCGCGACCGGGATATTATGGTTCCCAGCAACGGGGTGAATGTGGTGATCGATCCGAAGAGTGCACTTTTCGTAAGCGGGAGCGAGCTGGAATACTCGAGTGATCTTCAGCAGGGTGGATTCAAGGTAAGTAATCCAAATGCGGTGGTGACCTGCTCGTGTGGGGAGAGCTTTGCGGCTTGAAGATTTTTAACCGCGAATGGACGCAAATGGTCGCGAATCTGTGCTTATGAATTCTTTCGAGTGGCTTGGGTTGCCGGTTGGGCTGGTGGTTTCCGATGAGGAAATTCGGGATGCCTTCCGGACGAAAGCATCTGACGCACATCCGGATTCCGGGGGGGATGAAGTGGAGTTTGCTGCGATGCAGGCGGCGCAGGAGGTTTTGTTTAGTCCAGCGCGGAGATTGAAAGAGTGGCTGGAGGTGAAGGGCTGGGAAGTGGATTCGCGGGGGATGATCGATTCCGGGGTGATGGATCTTTTTCAGGAGGTGGCCGGTGTGGGGTCGGAGGCAGAGGCGGCGGTGAAGGCGAAAGACAAGGCGCAGTCAGCTCTAGCGAAGGGGATGGCCGAGATTTCCTTGATGTCCGCTAGGGAAAAGGTGGGAGCCTTGCTTTCGAAGATCGTGGAAGAGATCGAGAAGCGTGTGTCTTGTTTTCCGGAGATCGAGGAAAAGGGGGACGCTTCGCTCGGAGCGAAGGTGATGAGGGATCTGGTGTTCCTCGAAAAATGGCGGGGAACTCTTCGGGGGCTTTTCGGCCGCCTGATGTGATTATTGTCCCGGAACGGGGGACGAGGGCGGCGGGGTTTTCTCCACGCGGGTGATCTCCGAGGTTTTCGAGAGGTAGAAAATCAGTCCACCTCCGCCTACGACTGCAACGAGAACGATCAGAGCGATCAAAAAGAGGAAGAACGACTTCATAAGCGAAGCTTCACCGAGTCAGGGGCGGATGGCGAGAGGGAAATTTTTCAGGAGAAACGAAGATGGAAAAAGAAACGGCCGCGATCTTTCGAAAGCGGCCGTTTGGGGAAATCTCAGACGGGTGCCGATTACTTGGAGAGGTAGCTGGAAACGCCCGCGTGGTCTGCAGTCATGGCATCGGAGCCTTTTTCCCAATCCATAGGGCAGACTTCGCCGTGCTCTTCGAAGTGCTGGAGCGCATCGACGACACGGAGGCATTCGCGGATGGAGCGGCCAAGCGGCATATCGTTGACCACCTGGTGGCGGACGATACCTTGGAGATCAATCAGGAACAGACCACGGTAGGCGACGAGTTCTCCGGAGACGACGGTTTTGCCTTCTTCGTCGATGCTGTAGCCACCTGCGAGGACGTCGTAGTCTTCGGAAATGGTTTTGTTGATGTCGGCAACGAGGGGGTAGGTAACGCCTTCGATACCGCCTTTTTTCTTCGGAGTCTGAAGCCAAGCCCAGTGTGAGAATTCGGAGTCGGTGGAGCAACCGACGACGGCGACGTTACGTTTTTCAAACTCTCCGAGTTCTTCCTGGAAGCGGTGGAGTTCGGTCGGGCAGACAAAAGTGAAGTCCTTTGGGTAGAAGAAGAATACGACGTATTTTTTGCCGATGAATTGATCGAGGGAGAAGTCCTCAATGATAGTTTCTCCTTTGACTGCTTTTGCGGAAAAGGTTGGAGCTGGTTTGCCTACGAGAATGGACATGGTTGTTAGGTGGTTGGTTTGATGAAACCGCGGCGTGCGGTCGGGGGGCGGGATAGACCCAGATACGGCAAGACGGCAAGTGATATTACACCGAAATTACTGCTGCGAAGGCTCCGTCCGTGCCGTGCTGGGTGGGGATGATTCGGGTTTTAGCCTTCACTTTTAGGTGGTGCTTTTCCGCGAATGCTTTCACTAGGTCGATGTTCTCGGAGACTTCGATGGAGCAAGTGGAGTAAACGATTCGTCCGCCCGGCTTGAGGCAGGGGAGGGCGTTTTCGAGTATACTTGTCTGGATGGTGGCGAGGTTCTCGATGTCGGCAGCCTGGAGGCGCCAGCGGACGTCAACACGGCGGCGGATGACTCCGGTGTTGGAGCAGGGGACATCTAGGAGGATTGCATCGAAGGCACCGTGGAAACGTTCCGGTGCGGGCGTGCGCCAATCGTGGACGGAAATTTCCGCAGGCTGGATTTTTAGACGTGAGAGATTTTGCTCGAGGCGCGGGATGCGTTTCTCGTTGGAGTCCGTGCAGGTGAGGTTTTCCCCAGAGCCTTGGGCGGCGGCGATGAGGAAGGCTTTTCCACCGGGGGCGGCGCAGGCATCGAGGACTGTTTCGCCGGGCTTTGGCGCCATGAGTTTTACACAATGCCGGGTGGCGGGATCCTGAATGTAGATGGCTCCGGAGGCGAGGAGGTCGGTGGGGATTTTGCCTTCGAGTTCGTAGTAGTCGGGGGAGTGCGAGAGTTTTTCGCCGGGGATTTCCGCGTCGGTGGGCGAGAGCGGGTTCAGCCGGAAGAAGGTTTCCGCAGGGCGGTTGTTCCACTCCATGATGGCGAGGGTCTCGGCTTTTCCAAAGGATTTCCGCCAACGGTTGTAGAGCCAGTCGGGGTGGGAGTGGCGGACGGCGGGTGGGAGATCATCGAGTTCCTCCATCAGCTCCTTTCGCGTGGTGATGGCCTTGCGGAGGACGGCGTTGATGAGGGAGCGGACGGGAGCTTTTCCTGCCTCGACGGTCTCGTTGACGGCGGCGTGATCGGGGATTTGTAAGATCAGGATCTGGCAGAGTCCGACGCGGAGGACATCGCGGGTCTCCGCATCGAGTTTGCCTTGGCGGAGTTTTGAAATCCAGTGGTCGATCAGCCGGCGGTTGCGGAGGACTCCGAAGAGGATGGCTTGCAGGAGGCCACGGTCGGATTTTGAAAGCATGCGGCGCTGGGCGTGGCGCTCGACGAGGGATTCAGCGTAATCGTGACCCTTCGCCCAGGCGCGGAGGGCGGAGACGGCGGCTTGGCGGACGTGGAAGTTTTTGGCAGGCACAGTGGGTAAATTTTAAATTTTAAACTCCAAGCAAGATATCCATGAGTTCGGGAGAGAGGAAATCTTGGCCGTGGATGATGTGGTCGAGGAGGGGAACGTCGGTGATTAATTCGAGGATTCCCTTGTTGGTGATCATCGGGGTGTCCATTTCGTCTTCGAGTTGATTGAGGACGATGCCGGCGCAAGTGAGTCCCTTGGTCTTGATGGCGGCGAGGGTGAGGAGGATGTGATTGAGCGCGCCGAGGCGGTTGGCGGCAATGAGGATGACGGGGAGGTTCAGGTCTTTTGCGAGATCCGAGATGAAATAACTTTCCGTGATCGGGACTTCCCAGCCGCCGGCGCCTTCGACGAGAACGGTTTCATGGGTTTCTGCGAAAGAGCGGAAAGAGGAAACGAGGTCTGCTGGCTCGATGGAGGTGTTTTCCAAGAGGGCAGCTACGTGGGGGGCGAGGGCGGAATTAAAATGGAGAGGATTGATTTGCTCAATAGGCAGGTTTCCAGAAACTTCTGCTAGGATCGTGGCGTCCACGCGGTCACCGCAGGAGACCGGCTTGAAACCGACGGCATCCTTCCCTTCGGCACGCAGGGATTCGATCATGAGCCTAGTGACGTAGGTTTTTCCGACGTCCGTATCCGTTCCTGTTATGAAAAAGTTCACCGGGTGCAGGGAGCTTGCAAGGCGGATGGGGGTCAAGCCCGTAGTTGGTGGCGAGCTTCTTTTCTCTTCGACCGGGAAGGGGGAATATGTTTAGAATCGGCTAGTGACGCGCGGCCCTTATTGCCAAACCCCGATTCAGATGGACGCTCCCGAGTGTCCAGCCTGCAGGCTCACGTTCCCGCGGACGAGCGCCTTGGTCGGAGCGATGCCGAGGCTGACCACGGTTGTTGCAGATACCACAGGGCTACTTAGGAAATCCACGATTCGGAAAATGAATAAGGAGATACTAAGGATACAGAAGCATTACCCGCAGCTTATCATTCAGGTGGCGATGCACGGGTTCATTCCGGAGCATCCCTTTTCCATGCACGCTTTCTGGCTCTTCAATGCCGGGGCTTTCGCTGGTGAAGCGAAGCGCGGAAAGGACAACCATGCGCTGCTCATTCTCATCGATCCCTACCGGCAGGAATCCGCCATCGTTCCCGGATACGGTCTGGAACCATTGCTGCCGCAGCAAGCACTCGATCACCTGCTAGAGATGTCTAGCTCGGCATTTCAGGCGGCAAAATGGGAACTCGGACTGGAGGCCATGCTCGACGTGCTGGAGCAATTGCTGGAATCGGTGACGGTGGTGGATGAAACTCGCCGATTCGGCGAGGGCGAATACTAGTGCCCTGAAAACCTTAATCTGACGGATGGGGATTTTTAATGTCTTGAGAAAAAGGCTTCCGATGATCGCGGAGGGTCAGAAAGCTCGGCGCTTTTTCCCAATAGCTGCGTTGCGCGTCGAGTCGTGAATCTCGATGCACTCGCTCCTTGCGCCTTGCTCTTGGAAAAAATCGCCTTCGCCCATCCGTCAGATTCAGGTTTTCAGAAGCCTAGGCAAACGCCCTCAGGAAACCCACTTCCAGCGCCAATGGCTCGGATGCGTTCGTTTCCAAGGTCTGGCGGAGTTTTTCAAGAGCATCTAGGCGTTTGCCAATTTGGAAAACGCTTTCGCCCTCTGCAATCTTTTCCAAGTGCTCGGCGGAATCTGGGAAATCGAGTCCGCCTGAGCCGGTTTTTATGCGGATTAGATCGGCGAGCCATGCGAGGATGACATCGAGGTAGCGGTTGCGCGCCTCCAGATAATCGGCCTCGGCTCCAGCTTTGTGGAAGTCCTCGCGTTCCTTTAGCCAAATTCCGTCGGTGCCGTCGCGGTATGTGGCGATCTCTTCTTTCATCGCGGCTTTGGCTGCGGCTTCCGCCTCGGCCTTTTTTACGGCGAGAAAATTGGTAAACACCGATTTCATATGCAGTGCGGCAATCGGGCCACCGAAGCCACGGGAGGCGACTTCATTCAGCGACGCGACGAGTTCGTCGCCTCCATCGGATGCAAGGGCGCGGCCACCGGTGAGCTTTACCTGCACGCAGCGGGAAAGAATAGTAGCTAGCAAGCGCTGGGGGCGGGTGCTGAGGAGTAGGAGAAGCGTGCCGTCCGGCGGTTCTTCGAGCGTTTTTAGGAAAGCGTTTTCAGCCTGCTCGTTCATCCGGTCGGCATCGACGATCACGCCGACCTTGGTCTCTCCCTTCGGTGCAGCAAGGTGGAGGGTGTGCTCGAGATCCCGGATTTCGCGTACAGAGATGCGGCGGCTCTTTGAGCGCGGGCGGATGATTCGCACCCAGCCGCCCTCCTGTTCGTCGAGCGGTAGGATTTTTTCCACAACTGGCTCCCCGAACAGATCCATGCCCCCGCCCTCTGACGGCCCGTTGACCATGGAAATGAGTCGCGAGGCAAGCTCCTCTTTCCCGCAGCCCAAATCTCCCGAAACGAGAAAGGCATGGGCAAGTCTCCCCCGTTCGTGGGCGGATTTGATCAGTTCAAAGGATTTTTCGGCAGTCTGTGACACGGGGGGATGGTGGTGAAACGACGGCCCTCTGAAAAGGGGAAAGCGAATGGGTTTGCTCGAATTTCCTCAGTTTCCGCCGCGCAAAATTTCCAAGGGAGGATGGTTCGTTACTCCCCGGCTAAGCGCCAGCCCACCAAGCACCGCGATCCCCGTCACGGTTCCGAAAGCCATCACCAGTAGTGCCGGATCAGGCCATGGCGAGGCTTTGAAAACGAAGGCAGCCAGCGCTGCGCTGGCCGCCACCGCCAGTAAAACGCCGGTCAGCGCGGAAAGAATCCCAAGCGCAGCATACTCAATCACCAGAATGATCCGCACCTGCTTCGCGGAAGCTCCGAGCGTTCGCAGCAGCACGCTTTCCTTTAGCCGCACATCGCGACCGTTCAGTAACGTCCCGATCAGTATCGGCAGCCCTGCCAATACCGTGAATCCCGCCAGCACTGTCACCACCGTCGAAATTTTTCCCAGGATATCCCGAACCGTTTCGAGAATCAGGGTCAGGTCGATTGCCGTCACGTTCGCGAATTTCCCTGCCAGCTCCCGCTGTAAATCTCCCGATGCCGCCGGCGTGGGAGTCCGTGTCGTCACCACGTGGAAGCCCGGCGCGTCCTCCAGTACACCTGGCGGGAAGACCATGAAGAAGTTTAGGTTAAATTTACTCCAGTCAACTCTGCGTAAACTCGTCACTCGAGTCCGGATCGGGATGCCTTGCACATCTAGCGTGATCTCATCGCCAATTCCCACCTTCATGTTTTTGGCGATATCTTCCTCAAGCGAAAGCGGCACCACTCCCGCCGGATCCGCCCGCTCGGTGGCAAGCTCGCCCGCAACCAGTGTCTCAGTGAAATTTAATTTATCCCGATAGGTCGAGCGAAACTCTCGCCTCGCCACCCAGCGTGGCACGCCCTCCGCCTCGCTAACATCGACGCCACGGATGGCCTTGATTCGCATCGTCACCATAGGTGTGCTCTCCAGCACCGGCAGCCCTTCTGCTTCCAAGGCCTGCTTGACTCCCGCCACCTGATCAGGCTGCACATCGATCAGATACAGGTTCGGGCTCTCCTCCGATTGTTGAAGAGTCAGTCGATCATTCAAAAGTTTCCCTGCAGATAAAATTGTCACCAGCAGGAAAGTCCCCAGCCCCAGTGAAAGCAAAAAAAGCAGCGTCTGATTCCCCGGACGATGTAGATTCGAGACACCCTGCCGGATCAGGTAAGGCCAGTTCCTTCCCACCACCTGACGCGTCACCACCATCAGTAATCGCGCCACCGCTACCAGTGCCAAGAAAGCCACAGCCATCCCGCCGACCATAGCCAGCGAGCGTTTCCAATCAGTATCATTCGCATGAGCCACCATCACCAGCAGTCCTACCAGCAAGGCATAGACCGGCAGCGCCCGGAGAAATCCACCTTTCAAACTACCACCACTGCGCAAAGTCACTGCAGGTGAAATCTGGCGTATCCTCATCAGCGGTAGCAGCGCGAATCCGCAGCATACCGCGAAGCCCATAGCGGTCGTCTGCGCGACGATTTTCCACTCTGGCGAGGGATTCACCGTAATCGGCAGTTCACCACTGAGTGCAATCAGCAATCCCATCTGCATGCCTATCCCGAGCCCCGCACCCAGCAATGCTCCGAACAATCCCAGCGCCATCGCTTGCGCGAAATAAATCCCAAACGCCATATGCCCCGGACACCCCAGACAACGCAAAATGGCTATCGTCGGAATGCGCCGCGTGACATGAGCATGCACTGCGCCCGCTACACCTATCGCGCCTAGCGCTAGCGATGCCAGCGCGATCAGTCCGAGGAATCTTTGGAAATTATCCAGTGCGTCGCCTAGATTCTCACGCCTGTCTTCTGGAGTCTCCAGCCGCCACTCTGTGTCTGGGAAATCCTCTTGCACCATGTCTTTCAGCTCCCGGGAAGCCGGCGTGACTGGTATCTCAAGGTGCAGTTGATAAGCCGCCATGCTGTTTTTTCCCAGTAACCCAGTGCGCTCGATATCAGCCAGTCGGACATATGCCTCCGGGGCAAATCCACTAAAACGATTGCCGCGTGGCGCGGACTTATCGACCACTCCCAGGACCTTCAAACGAATTCCTCCCAGCTCCACCTCATCACCAACCTCCGCAGAAAACTGATCGAGCATAGCTGGCTCCAGCAGCACACCACCTTCTTTCCGCATCTTCTCCCACGCATCCGCTGGCCGCGTCTCCACCTTTCCATAAAACGGATACTCTCCACCAATCCCACGCACCTGCATCAGTCGCGCGCCACCGTCTGGCAGGAATCGAATCATCGATGGGAAGCTCGTCTCGCGACTCACCCGAGTCGCCATCTCCGAAAGCCGCGACACATCATCTGCCGCTATTTCCTTCCGAGAGGAAACCCGCAGATCCGATCCCAAAAGCGCCTTCGCCTCCGAGGCAATGCCCCGCTCCACACTGGCTTTCAGCGAATGAATCGCCGTCAGCGCCGCAATCCCTGAAACGATTGCCAGCGAGAAAATTACCAGCCGAATCCGTTGCGAACGGCTGTCTCTCCACGCCATCCGCCAGACCCACGGATGCTGCAAAGCCTTCCACAAGTTGCGTGGCAGCGTCTTACCTTCAGATGGCGGCATTTTCTTCCTCCGAAACAATTTCCCCCCCGCTCATCGTCACCACCCGGCGCGCCTTCGCTGCCAGTGCGGGATCATGCGTCACCAGTACCAGCGCCGTCCCCGCCTCCCGGTTCAGTCGGAAAAGCATGTCCACGATTGGCCCACTCGTCCCCGCATCCAGATTCCCCGTCGGCTCGTCGGCGAAAAGAATCTTCGGCCTATGAATGAAAGCACGTGCCAGCGCCACCCGCTGCTGCTCGCCTCCGGAAAGCTGCAACGGATAATGATCCAACCGATCTCCCAGTCCTACCTCCGTCATCAATCTCTCTGCCTCCGCATGTATATCCTTCCCGGATTCACCGCGTAGTTCCAGCGGCACCAACACGTTCTCAATCGCCGTCAGCGTCGGAATTAGTTGGAAGCTCTGGAAAACAAAACCCACGAGTCGGTTCCTCAACGCCGCCCGCGCATCCTGATCCAGCAACTCAATCGCCATCCCATCCAGCTCTACCGATCCAGCGCTCGCATCATCCAGCCCAGCACAAAGCCCCAACAAAGTCGTCTTCCCGCTCCCCGATGGTCCGATGATCGCCAGCGTATCCCCCGTATCCAAGCTCAGGTTCACATCTTTCAGCACTGTAAGATCCCCGCCCGCCGTCTCATGGGTCTTGCGCAGGCCAGATACTTTGAGAATGGGTAGTTTGACAGCACCCGGTGCGGATTCTAAACTGACGGAAGATGGGGAAGACATTTTTAATGAAATTGACAACCGGGCTACTGCTAGCCACTGGCGGATTAGTATTCGCCGAAGAATCCACGAATGCAAATGATACGGCCAAGCGTATCGTTATCCTCGGCGACAGCATCACTGCCGGCTACGGCCTCGATCCGAAAGAAGCCTACCCAGCCCTCCTGCAGCAAAAAATCGACGACGCCAATCTCCCCTACACCGTCGCCAACGCCGGAGTCAGCGGCGACACCACAGCAGGCGGCCTGCGTCGGGTCGCATGGGTCATGGGAAAAGGAGCGGACGTCCTGGTCATCGCCCTCGGTGGCAACGACGGCCTCCGCGGTATTCCCCCAGAGGTAACCAAAAAGAACCTGCTCGGCATCATCGCAAAAGCTCACACCAAGAACCCCGATATAAAAGTCCTCCTAGCCGGCATGCAAATTCCCGACAATATGGGGCCCGACTTCACGACCTGCTTCAAAGCTGTCTTTCCCGAAGCCGCCAAGGAATCCAAAGCCACCCTCATCCCCTTCCTCCTAGAAGGCATTGGCGGCATCGAAAAATTCAACCAACCCGACGGCATCCACCCAACGCCCGAAGGCCAGGCAAAAGTAGCGAAGAACGTCTGGAAGATTCTTCAGCCAGCGATCACGCAGTAAACTTCGATTGCTTGTTTTCTAGGGCAGAATCTCTAAGGACTCCTCGCGACGTGCTTGACCGGCGGCTCCATCAACAGAACGCTACGTTCATACAATGGACGAACAGGTAGCAAGACAGGTTTTGGCGGTGCAGGGCTATACGGAACTCGGACTACTCGTCGATGCCCAAGAAGAGCTGGACTCGATCGACCAAGATCTGGTCGTGGTTGGAATGCTCCGCTGCGACCTTTTCTCCCGGCAATCCATGTGGCAGGAAATGAGTGAGCTGGCAGAGCGGCTCGCACGCAGTTCACCTGAGAACTCCCAGTGGTGGATCAGTTGGGCGTATGCCGTGCGGCGCTTGGAGTCGGTGGAGGCAGCACAAGAGATCCTGGTCGAGGCGCGGAAGTCTCACCCAGAGGAGGCTATCATCATTTACAATCTGGCTTGCTACGCTTCCGTGTCCGAGAATTACGAGGAAGCTCGGGAGCTACTGAAACAGGCCACAGATCTGGACGCGGTGTGCAAGGAGATGGCGATGAAAGACGACGATCTGGAGCCGCTGTTTCGAACCTGAAAGAGGTCGGTCAGCGGAAAACCATTACAGCCTACGATCACGTCATAAACTGCGAGCACTCATTTTACGGGGCTCGTTCTGCGGGACTGACCCTCGACGAGATACTCCGCCGGTAGGCCGAGGCGAAGGCAGGCCTGCGTTGCGGGGGCGGACTTGAGGTGGAGACGGTTCACCGTCGCGCCAGTCCAGCGGAGGATGGCCCGGATCGGTGCGGGTAGGCAACTTTTCTGCTCGAGACCGAGGCGCTGGGTAATCGATTTCGGCAGGAGGCTCACCGCTGCCGCGAGGAGCCATCGATTCACGGGACGCAGGGGCCTCGGAAAGAGCGAAATAACCCCCATGATCTGGAGAAACTCGTCGATGATCTCCGATTTCTCCAAGCTAGGTTCCATCCGTTGGAAGAGCTCGCGCATCTCGGACTCGGAGGTGGGTGGGTCGGTGGCCCCGTAGAGTCGTGCCGCCGGCACTCCTTCGGCAATGAATGCATCGCGCTCCTCCTGCGAAAGCGGGATCACGTAATGGTGATAGGCCTCCATGAAACCGAACAGCGCCGTCGCGTGAACCCATCTCAATAGCTCCGGATCATCAGCCCGATAGGGTTGCCCGTCAGGCGTGTTTCCCGAAATGCGTCCGTGCATCCTCCCGACGCCTTCAATCATTCCCTCCGACACCGAGCGCGCGGCGTAGACCGTGGCCATCGCCGCCAGTCCCGTCCGGCGCATCCGCCGTAGTGGATCGGTGCGGAATTGGGTGTATTCCCAAACCCCGCTGCGCACCCGCGGCTCGGCGAGTTCCAGTAAAACCGCGGTCACTCCGCCGATGTAGAGCGCCAGCGGATTGCGGAAAATCCGCCACGACACCGAATCGGGATCGGCCAACGCCGACTCACCCGCCGGATGGAGGAAGTCAATGCGTGGCATATCCTCTCCCTCCAGCAACTGTTCACGTAGCACGGTATCAATCCAACGGGCGATAGGAGAGGGGAGATTCAAAGTGGAGCCTAGTCTTCACCAAAGTTCCGGCAACCGCAACTTCTAGCCGTATTCCGGCTGCTTGAGTCAAGCGAGTGTCCCCACCCGCAGGCGATCTGGAATTCTTTACCGCAGAGCCGCAGAG
>CAJJBR010000040.1 GCA_905182475.1 Akkermansiaceae bacterium
TCTTAGCCACTTTCTTAGCCACTTTCTTGACCGCTTTCTTCTTCACCGCTGCCTTTTTCTTGGCAGGAGCTTTCTTAGCGGGTGCTTTTTTCTTGGTCGCCTTCTTGGCTGATTTTTTAGGAGCAGCTTTTTTTACTACCTTTTTGGCAGCCTTTTTGGCGGATTTCTTCGCGGGCTTTGCCGCGGCTTTCTTTACTGATTTTTTTGCAGCCATAGTTTTATGTCGTTGGAGTTCGCGTTCGATGTTGGTTTTCTCTTCTGGCGTTAATGTACCGGCGGAGAGGGTAGCGAGAACAGCCTCACCGAGACGTCCTCCAAAAGCGTTTGTAATGAAGTCATTCGTGGCACGGCGCACGATTACTTCCTGGGAATAGGCGGGCTCGTAGGTATGCGCCCGACCGGAACGAATACGTCTCACGAGTTTTTTCCGCTCAAGACTCTGCATCACGGAAAGCACCGTAGTGTAGGCTCGCTCGCGTCCATCGGCTAGCGAATCGTGTACTACGTTCACCGTAGATGGACCTTCATGCCATAGGACGGTGAGCGCTTGGAGTTCGAGATTTGATGGATGGGAAGGCTTGGCCATTCAGTTCACTTCGTATGCTTATTACGAGAAAACTAGTATTTCGCATATCCGTCAAGTTAATAATATGGACTTTCGAATAAAAATCACCATTCGCAAAAATCGGACGCTCCCCCGCTACGTCGGATCCAGTAGTAGGATGACTCTAGTAGTCACTCCTCTTCCCGCATCTCCGGGCGCATGATCCTAGGCTCCAGCGTCTCAAGCGCCTTCCAGAAATTCTCCTCTGCAGGATGGCCGTTGTAGAGCACACGCCCTTCGGCGGTAAGCAGAACCACTACGGGAACACTCTGCACCTTGAGCTTGTGGCTGATCGGTGCCTTCTTCGAATCGACGATCCACTGACCTGGAACATTCTTACCGGTCTCTTGAAGCATCGCCTTCGCATCGGCGTTCACTTTAGTAGATGTCTCAGGAAGAATGGAAACTACTCCCACGCCTTTCGGGATGATATGCTCTGCCGTCAGGAAAAAATCAACAAGAGTAGCCTCGCACTCGCGGCTCCAAGGTGACCAGAAGTGAAGGAGTAGCCCTTTCTTCTCCCCCAGCACTTCACCAAGAGAAACCATTTCACCGCCGAAGGTGTCCTTATATTTTTTATCGAAATCCACCTTCACCGCCTTCATCGCATCCATCAAACGTATACGCTCAATGTGCGGTGCGAAGGCGGCCCCCTGTTTGGGGCTCAACCAAAAGGCCTCGGTGATGTGCTCTTTGAAACCGGCGGAATCGCCCTGCTTGAGCGCTGCGATGGCACGGACGTATTCGGTTACGGCGAGCCAGTCATCTTCCGACGCGAAAATCTCAGACTCCACCAGATCGAAGTCAGCCTTTTGTTTCTCAAACTCCGGGAGTAGAGCCGCGATCTCCGCATCCTCCGCGCGATCGATATGGAAGAGGAAGCGCGCTTCTAGGATCGCCTGTTCGGAAACGCCAAGAGCACGAGCAGCGCCCACGGCCTTTTCCAAGGCCTCGGGCGACTCCCTTACGGAAAGTATCTGCTCGATGGCATCCTCCTTCGGATTCATAGCGGCTTCCGGAGGCGGCTCCACCTGCGCGACGAGCAGCGCACCACCCGTTATTAGTCCAGCGAGAAGCCGTCGGAAAACCATTGGAATTATTGCGCCGGAATTTGCAACTTGGCGCCTAGCACTGCGGTGTCCCTGGTGAGTCCGTTGGCACTCTTGATCGCGGAGATGCTAACACCGTACTTCTTGCTGATGCCCCATAGGGTATCGCCCCTGACAACCGTGTGAACCTTCGCTCTGGCGCGGGTCGGCGCGGGTGAAGTATCTTCGTAAACGGCAGGCGCGTCATACGCAGGATTCACATCCGAAGTCTCGTAAGGAGTGCCAGTGTTCTGATCGTAGTCGGGCGCCGCGTATGGATTGGAAACATCGTAGTCTTCACCGCCACCTTGTGGGGCACAAGAAACGAAAAGCGCGGAGAGAGCCGCGAGAGGAGCTAAGGAAATGTATTTCATGTTTGGAAATTTTGGGATTCTACGTAGATGATACTGTCATCACTACACAAGTAAACGATACTCGGGCAGCTTTTTATTCAAGTCGATCGTTTTACTTACGAAAAAATTTCACTACGGCATCTTCCGTATGTGCGGCGAGATCCTCCATGGCCTCCCCCCTTTGATCGGAGATCGCCCGTGCAGTGTGCATGGTGAAAGCGGGTTCGTTGCGTTTTCCGCGCATCGGCACAGGCGCAAGGTAGGGCGAATCAGTCTCCAGCATAAAGCTTCCCGCCGGACAACGTTTCACCGTTTCCTTTACCAACTCCGCTTTTTTAAAAGTCGCTACCCCTCCGAAGGAAACCAGCCCGCCCTTCGCTAGAACACGCTCAGCAAGATCCCATCCGGAGATGAAGCAGTGAAACACCGCCCTCACTTTTTCCGAAAATTCACCGTAGATCGCCAGTGCGTCTTCGAAGGAAGCAGCGCCTTCCTTGTCACGGGTATGGATCACCACATTCAGCCCAGCCTTCGCAGCCAGCTCGAAATGCTGCCTGAGAAAATCCTGCTGCCGTTTCCGGAAACTAGCTTCACTCCATCCATCCGGAGCGGGATGGAAATAATCCAAGCCAGTTTCCCCGATCGCACAAACGCGAGGGTCGCTGACGTGTTGGGAAAGGATCTCCAACGCATCATCCGGTGCGGAGTGGACATCGCAGGGATGGATTCCAATCGCGGCACGGACATGCTGATCGTTCGCGAGGTCCAGGTTTTTCTGAACGTCTCCTAGGCATGTCGCGAGCGTAACCATACGGTGCACACCGGCATCCACCGCATTGCGGATGATCCCGGCACGCTCTTCATCCGTGAAACGTCCCGAGGCAAGATGGCAATGTGAATCAGTAATCATAATCCTCTTCTGCATGCCGCTAGTAGCGCTTTCACTTTTTCGAAATTTTTCACGCCCGGCGAAATCTCCGCACCAGATGCGACATCAAGTGCGGCAGGTGCGACTTCATCCACGGCCGAGGCAGCATTTAACGGCGTGATCCCTCCAGCAAGAACCACAGGCACTTCCGGGAAACGCCTTTTAAAATCCAACGCCAGCTTCCAATCAAAGGTCTCCCCGGTTCCTCCGAAAACCTGCGGCGCGTGCGCATCGAGTAGTATCGCATCCGCAGGGTATACACCGGCGGCATCGATATCGTCCGATATTTTCACACCCAACGCCTTGATCACAGGAATCCCCGCTTCCTTGAAACGCAGCACCGTGGACGCATCCTCGTCGCCGTGGAGCTGCACCACATCGATCATCCCGTCTCCGAACAAACGAAACGGAAGGTCGCTGGACTCGTTTACGAAAACACCTACCCGCAGGATCTTTCCCGCCAGCCCTTTCATCCACACGCCGTCACGCGGATCGAGGTAGCGTTTCGATTGAGGCCAGAAATTAAAACCCACCGCATCCACACCGAGCGCCACGAGCCCTTCAGCATCTGCCTCCAGTTTCACCCCGCATATTTTCAGCGAGACATTCTTCCGTTCGAGAAATTCCATTCCGCCCCTACCTCTCCACAGCCGGAGGCGTATTGCAAGCGGCCATGACAAATTCCCGCCTCGACATTCGCTGATATTTTTCCCAGCTTCGCGCGGTATCCACTACCATGAGAAAACCAAAACCACTCTTCTTCGCCGCGCTCGCAGGACTGGCCAGCACCTTCCTATTCTTCGCAACCGCCGCGCAGGAGCAAGAAGAACCTAGGAAATCCAAGGTCGTATTCATCGCCGGAAAGGCAAGCCACGGCCGCGGCGCACACGAGCACCGCGCGGGCTCCATGCTTCTCGCCGACCACCTCACGAAGTCCGGTGCCGGATTCGAAACCACCGTCGTCACGAACGGCTGGCCGGAGGACGAATCCATACTCGATGGAGCAGATGCTATCGTCATCTACGCAGACGGCGGCGGCGGGCACCCCGCCATGAAGCACCTGCAAAAACTCCGTGAACTTGCGGAAAAAGGAATCGGCATCGGCTGCATCCACTACGCTGTAGAGGTTCCAGAGGGCGAAGCGGGAAAGACTTTCCTCGATAGTATCGGCGGCTACTTCGAGGCGAACTGGTCGGTCAACCCGCACTGGGACGCCAGCTTCAAAATGCCCGACCATCCCATCGCAAACGGTGTAGGTGACTATACGATACGCGACGAATGGTATTACCACATGCGCTTCCGAAAAGAGATGGAAGGCATCACCCCCATCCTTACAGCCCTCCCTCCGGCGGAAACCCTCTCCCGCCCCGATGGAGCACACTCCGGCAACCCCGCCGTCCGCAAAGCCATCCTAGAGGACAAACAGCCCCAGCACATGATGTGGTCTTTCGAGCGACCGGAAAATATCGGCGGTGGCCGCGCCTTCGGATTCACCGGCGGCCATTTCCACAAAAACTGGCAGAACGACGACCAGCGCCGCGTTGTCCTCAACGCCATCGCCTGGATCAGTGGAGTCGCCGTCCCGGAAAAAGGAATCCCATCCACCACACCTTCCGACGCGGAAATGGAAGCCAACCAAGACTGAATGGGTAAAAACTGAATGAAGCTGAGCCACATAGGCTCAAGCGAAGTGCTGAGCCCGAAGGGGACTGCCGGAGGGCAGGATCAATTACTGAAACGCTGGAACGCTGGAACTTCAGGAATAGCGGACTTCTCCCTTTTGGGAGTTGGAATTTGAGATTTGGAATTTAGCGTAGCGGCAATGAGAACACAACTCCCAGACCCTTCCCTCTTCAAAACCAACCGAGCCAACCTCGCCGCCCTGCTCGCCCCCAACTCCATCGCGGTCATCCACTCGAACGACATCTATCCCTCCAACGTCGACGCACAGCTCCCATTCGAGCAAAACAGCGACCTCTTCTACCTCACCGGCGTCGATCAAGAAGACACCATCCTCATCCTCCACCCCGATGCGAAGGATCCCAAGGACAGGGAGATTCTCTTCGTCCGCGAGAGCAACGACACCATCGCCGTCTGGGAAGGCGCGAAACTCACCAAACAGCAAGCCTCCGAACGCACAGGCATCACTCGAATCGACTGGAACGACACCTTCGAAGTCACCCTCGGCGTCCTCGCCGTGCAGGCCGATAACATCTACATCACCACCAACGAGCACCCCCACGGCTACGTCCCCATCGAGCCTCGCAACGCCCGCTTCGTGAAGCAATGCAAGAAGCGCTTTCCTCTCCACCGCTACGAGCGCCTCGCCCCGCTCATCTACAAGCTCCGCACTATCAAAGCCGATGAGGAAATCACCTTCATCCAGCAAGCCTGCGATATCACCGAGGCAGGCTTCCGCCGCGTCCTCGGCTTCCTGAAACCCGGCGTCGGCGAATGGCAAGTCCAGGCCGAATACATCCACGAGTTCACCCGCTCCGGCTCGCGCGGCTTCGCCTACCCCCCCATCCTCGCCGGCGGCAGCAACGCCTGTGTCCTCCACTACGTCGAGAATAACTGCGAGCTGAAAGACGGCGATCTGATGCTCATGGACGTCGCCGCCGAATACGGTGGATGGAACTCCGACATGACTCGCACCATCCCGGTCAACGGCAAGTTCACCGACCGCCAGCGCGACGTTTACAACGCCGTCCTGCGCATGCTCCACTTCGCGGATTCCATCCTCCGCCCCGGCATTCTCATGCCGGAATTCCAGAAGCAGGTCATAGCACAAATGGAGAAGGAACTCATCGACCTCGGCCTCTTCACCACAGAGGAAGCCGCCGCTCAGGATGATACCAAGCCGCTTGTGAAAAAGTATTTCATGCACGGCACCTCCCACCATATCGGCATCGACGTCCACGACGTCTCACCCGCCCACACCGCCGTCGCCCCCGGCATGGTCTTCACCATCGAGCCCGGCATCTACATCCAGGCGGAAAAACTCGGCGTCCGACTCGAGAACGACTACCTCATCGGCGAAACCGAAAACATCAACCTCATGGCCACCATCCCCATCGAAGCCGACGAAATCGAGGCGCTGATGGCGTAACAAGGAGGAGCTGCATTCTGCTGCCCAGCAACCTGAGCCATTTCCTCCGTGCTTATCTGGCAGCATAATGCAGCCACTCCTTGAGTTACTGTTGCGATTTCAAAATCGCGGTTCTTTTCGTAGATCACTTCTGTAGAAGTATCCCCTCCGCCGGAGTCTCCACTTTCTCATCCATCCACTTCTCCAAAGCCTTTTTCATGGAGGAGTAGACCTCGGGATTTTCAGCGGAGACGTCTTTGTCGCCAGAGGTTTCGCCATTTCTTTGGAAGAGCTGGAAGTGGCGGGTGCCTTGTTTGGTGGGGGTGCAGATCATTTTCCAACCGTCTAGCATGAGGCAGCGTTGCTTGGCGTTAATGAGGGGTTGCTCCCATTCCTTTTGGAGGACGAACTGATAGTTAAAAGAGTCGTCGATAAAGGCCATGCCGTCCATGGGGGGGAGTGCAGGGCGTTCAATGCCCTCGACGCGGAACTGGATGAAGGGGAAGCCGGTTTCCCCGTAAAAGGCGCGGGAGGTGGGTTTTTCCGATCCGGCTAGCCATGGGGCGAAACTTCGCCCCTCCCATGAGGCGGGTTTTTCCACAGCCAGCAGATCGGCAATCGTGGGAGCGATGTCGATGGTGCGGACGTTTGCGGGAATGGTGACCGCGGCTGTTTCCGGGAGGTGGAAGACGAGGGGGACGTGATTCGCTTGGAGGCCGCCGTTGAATGTAAGCCCGTGGCCGAGGGTGACGCCTTCTTCGTAGAGGTTGTCGCCGTGATCCGCAGTGATGAGGACGATGGTGTTTTTGGAAAGGCCTTTGCTTTCGAGTGCGTCGAGAATTTTCCCGACGTTGTCGTCAAACTGGCGGGTGCAGCCGTCGTAAAGGTCGCGGATTTGGCGGATTTCCTTTTCCGGGAGGGCTTTCCATTTGTTCTCGAGATCGGTGCCGCCGATGAAGGAATCGATGTCGAAATCGACTCCATTTTTGTTTGGTCCGGTGTAGTCAGGATCGGTGAACATGGAGGCGTATGGCTCGGGGTTGCGATACGGGAGATGGTTGCAGGAGTAGAAGACGTGCCAGAAGAATGGCTCACCGCTCTTGGCGACTTTTGAGAGGCGCTCCTCAACACGGTCGGTGACAACGCCGGGGGTGACGAACTGAGCGAAGGAACCGAGTTGGGGAAAAAGTGTGTAGCCTGCCGGGTTGTCAAAGTAGAGGGGGATGACGAAGTGTGCCATGACGACGGCCTGGCTCATGTAGATCTTGAAGTTATCGAAGCTGGAGACGGAAACGTGCTCGAAGCCCATGGGCATGAGCTCGTAGTAGCCCGCGCACCAATCGCCGAAGGCGGCAGTGTCGTAGCCTTTTTCAGCGAGAAGCGGGGCGATTGGTTCGATCGAGGCCTTGGTTGCCTTGACGGTTTTTTCATCCGGATACATGTGCCGGAAGCCGTGGGTGTGCGGGTATTGGGCCGCCATGAGGGAGGCGCCCGATTCGAGAGTTGATGCGATGGGCGTGTAGCAATTGGTGAAATTCGTGGATAGGGCGGCGAGTGCATCGATACGCGGGGAGACGCCCCCGGCGGCAAGTCCGTCGGTGCGGCGGGCATGGTAGCCGTTACAGCCAAGGCGGTCGCTGCGTAGGGAATCGGAACCGATGATGATGACGTTGGGGCGGGCGGTATCTGCGCTCTGAGTGTTTCCAGAGGAGGAAAGGACTCCAGTTTTCCAAACCAAAAGTGCAGCGATGGCAGCTACGGAAACGGCAGCGATTCCTCTGCCTTTTGGCGAAACCCTCAACCACTGCCACCACACGGCGTAGAGCACGACGAGCAGGGGCATGACGGTGAAGAATGCGAAGAAGAAGGCGGGTTTTGCTGCGTCGGGGACGGCATTTAGAATTTCGTAATACCAGTACCCGAACTTCGCATCGCTCAGGAAGTAGGGACGTGTCTCGACGAGGCGGAGGGTGAAAAAGCCGTGGATAAGGAAAGACCCGCCGACGGCGAGAACGATTTTCCAGTAGCATGCCCGGATGGCGAAGCGGCGGCAGACGATGGAAAGAAACGGCTGCAGGACGAGGGCGAAAAGGACTGCGAGAATGACGTATGCAGTGAGGGCGTACACGTTCTGCCAGATAAGGAAGTCGAGATACTTGTCCTTCGCTAGGGCGCTGAATTTGTTCTCCATAGCCCCGGAACCATTACCGAGTTTTATGAGGGAGTTAGCGAACTGGAAGGCGAAAAAGAGGCTAGCGCCGATGAGCACTTGCGCGAAACCGAGGGTGCCTTTCTGTTTTTTCACGCGGGCACTACTCACTGCTCCACCTCCGGCGACTCGATATAAACCCATCTCGCGCACAGAAGCTTTTTCACAAGCACCCCCCGTTTCGAAAGCACATTTTCAGGAACCTCGAGCTGTAGAATCATCGGGGCAGGTGCTCCACGATTCTCCGCTATAAGTTTATTCATTCTCTTCGCCAGCATGGTTCTGCGGTCAACGTAACCATACAGAACCTCCTCGGAATTCAAAGTGGTAAGCCGGAATGCAACGTAGTAATCGGAATCGGAAAACTCATGGGTATAGAAACTGTCAAGCTCTACATATACACGGAAATCACCGGTATAGCCTCCCGAACGGTCTTTCGCGAACTTGTCCCACTCCATCGGTTGGTAGCAAACGAACGTTTCCCAGTCCACTTTTGCCGTATCGCCGGAGAGCGCCTCGACCAGCAACTGACCTTTGCTTCCATCTGAGAGTTCACACAAGATCATCCAGAAGGTTGCGAGGTTATCAAGAGTAAGTGGATCGTAGCTAATTATGCTTTCCACTCGTAAAGGTGCGAGATCGGTCGTTGAGTAATAGTTTTCCACGAAAGGTTTCACACGTTCCGGATGCCTAACATACCTGAGCAACTCGTCCACCGAGCGGGAATCAAAAAAATTCTCAACCGTTCTCTCGAGGGTCGCGATCATCTTTTCGGCTTCCAATTCCTCTTCCCGCTCTTTCTCGAGGATACCCTCGGCCTCCGCCACAAGACCTTCACTACGCTCGTCGGAACGATTTACCTCCAAGAGCGACCACAGTATCCCACCAGCAAACGCGCACCCGATCAGAGCCAACCAACCCCACGGGATCCCCTTCGCCGGAGAGGATACTTCCCATTCTTCTTCCAGTTTCTCCTGATCCTGCGTATCTCGCTCGATCAAGGATGCGACCCCCGGTTCAATCGAGCGGATCTTAAACTCGTCCTTGCCCACTGTCTTTAGCCTTGCCTCAGGAGGAAGCTTTCCACCCACTCTCACAGGTGGCAAATTATCCACTTCCTCGACAGTATTCTTGAGCAGGCGGTAGAGGCGCGAATCCTCATCCGAACTTTCATCTACCGGTTTTAATTCGACCCTTTCCTTTTCCTTTCCCATCGGCATCACAAGGAAAGCAGAAAAGTCAATCGACGCAATGCCTTGTTGTCACATAAAGTCCGCCTCAGGAAGACCGCGATGACCAAGAAACCACGACTCCTCATCATCACTGCCGCCTTTGGCGAAGGGCATAACAGCGCCGCACGGAATCTGTCCTTGGCTGCCGCCGAGCAGGGTGCGGAGACCCGTGTGGCCGATCCCTGCATGCTCTCCGCCCCCCAGGCCACCGCCGTGATCCAGTGGGGATACCGCCTCGTCACCACCCATTTCCCCCTCATTTGGGAAAAAATCTACAAGGGGACAGACAAGTGCGATTTCTCAAGACAGAACCTCCCCCTCATGCGTCGCCCCGAGAGCTACCTCCAGACCCTCGTCGAGGAATACCAACCGGATGCCATTGTTTCCACCTACCCGATCTACCCGTATTTCCTAAAACGCCATTTCGATGAAACCGGCAATCCGCTGCCGGTCTTCACCGTCGTCACGGACTCCATCGAGATCAACGCCTCTTGGCTGCGCGCCCCCACCAACCACTTCCTCGTCACCGACAAGGCCACCCTGGAAACCATGCGATGCTGGGGCATCCCGGAGGAAAAACTCGTCAACACCGGCTTCCCAGTCAACCCGACCTTCTCGACACTCACCCCAGTCTCTGCGGACGATCCCTGCAAGCCCTTCCGTATCCTCTATTTCGCCACCGCGAAGAAGCCCTTCATCCGCCGCCACGGCCGCGCCCTGCTCGATGCCTCCCCCGACGTCCACCTCACCATCGTCATGGGAAAAAACTTCCGAGCACTCCAATCCCGCGCCCGCGAACTCAAGGTCGCCTACCCTGGCCGCGTCCGCCTCCTAGGCTGGACCCGGAAAGTCCCCCAACTACTCAATAAGCACCATCTCGTCATAGGGAAAGCAGGCGGCGCCACAGTTCACGAGGCTATCGCCGCCCGATGCCCCATGCTCATCCACCACCTTGTCCCCGGCCAAGAGGAAGGAAATCTCAAGCTCCTTCAGCAGCTAGGCGCAGGCGATCTCGCGGAAAACCCCAAAGACCTCACCGAAGCCGTTTCCACCATCCTAGCAGACAACGCCACCCGCTGGCGCCGAATGAAAATCGCTCTAAAAAAACACGACTGCAACGACGGAGCCATCAAAGCCACCAAATTTATCCTAAACGAAATCTCTTCCTCTTAATTAGGGTTTAAAACTTAAAATTTATCAACACCGTGCCAAAAGACTTCCTATTCGACATCGGAAAAGTCCTCCTCGACTTCAATTTCGAAACCTCCCTCACCACCCTCCTCCCCGCCGGCCACCCGGATCCTGCGGCCGCGCTTTCCAAGCTACTCGCGAAAAAGGACGATTTCGAAGCCGGCCTAATCTCCGTCGGCGATTACACGAACTGGGCTCTGGAAACCATGGAAAGCACCGCCACTCCGGAGCAGTTCCACACCGCCTGGCAAAACATCTTCACCCCCAACATCCCCATGTGGGAAGCCGCCCGCAGCCTCGCCGCCCAAGGCCACCGACTCATCCTATTCTCCAACACCAACGCCATTCACTGCCCCAAAGTCTTCGAGGACTTCCCCAAATTCTCGCTTTTCCACGGCTCTATCCTCTCTTTTGAGGTCAACTCCATCAAGCCTCACCCGGAAATTTACCAACACGCCATCGACAAATACGCCCTCGTCCCCGAAAAGACCCTCTATATCGACGATCTCCCCGCCAACATCGCCACCGGCAACCAATTCGGCTTCAAAACCCACCAATACATCCTAACTAACCACACCGCCTTCGAGCAATGGCTCGCAGAGCAACTGTCTTCCCACAATGGAGCGCAGCGGCATGGAGGCACAAACTGAACCCTCAAAAACTTCCTCAAATCACTCGGCACTAGCCACTTCTTCCTCATGCTTAAAATCGCAGACAAAACATTCTCCTCCCGCCTCTTCCTCGGCACGGGAAAATTCCCCTCCAACGAATCCATGCGCGAAGCCCTCGCCGCCTCGGAAACAGAAATCGTTACCGTAGCCCTCCGCCGCGCCGACCTCACCGGGAACAAGGACCAGTTCGCCAACATCCTCGACTTCGTTGACCCGGAAAAATACCTACTCCTCGCCAACACCAGCGGAGCCATGAACGCGGAGGAAGCCGTCCGCCTCGCACGGCTCGCCCACTCCGCTGGCCTCCCGAAATGGATCAAACTAGAGATCCACCCAGATCCCACCTACCTACTCCCCGATCCCATCGAGACCCTCAAAGCCGCTGAAATCCTCGTAAAAGAAGGTTTCACCGTCCTCCCCTACATCAACGCCGACCCCGTCCTCGCAAAACGCCTCCAGGAAGCAGGTTGTGCAACAGTCATGCCTCTCGGCTCCCCCATCGGCTCCAACAAAGGCATCACCACCCGCGACCAGATCGAAATCATCATCGCGCAAGCTACGGTTCCCGTAGTAGTTGACGCCGGAATCGGCGCGCCCTCTCACGCCGCCGAAGCCATGGAACTCGGCGCCGACGCCGTCCTTGTAAACACCGCCATCGCAATCGCCTCCAATCCGGTTAAAATGGCAATCGCCTTCAAGCAAGCCGTCCAAGCCGGCCGCACCGCCTACGAACTAGGCCTTCCCCAACTCTCCAAAACCGCGCACCCCACCTCTCCGCTCACCGCGTTTCTAAACCAAGGGTAGACAAGCCACGTTACTCATACTCGCGTAGTATTCGGACATTTTTATGGCCGTTTTCCGTATTCAGCTAGAAATGCGCTCCCAATCTTCCGGAGTATTCGCATTCTCCAGCGCTCTTTGGTCCTCCAGTTCCAAGACTTTCACGCCATTTGCCAGTAGGATTTTTTGCAGACCCCACTCCCCGAAATCCTTGGATTGTTTCAAAAGCCCTAGCGCTCCTTTTCCATAAAATGCACAAAGTGGCTCCAGTATCCCACCCTTCCCATACGCCACGAAATCCTCGGAAAATCCCAACAGACCTTTTAGCACGCACACTTCCAGCCGCGGCAAATCACAGGCCACCACCAACCAATCCTCATCCGCCGCCGTTTCCATCCCGGCAATGATCCCCACCAGCGCCCCTTCGCCCGTATCCCTTACCAGTTCCACATCAAGATACTCGGAAAATCCCTGCCCCTCCCGCAAAGCAAGCACCACCCTCTCGCAACCCGCCTCGCTCAGCAGATCAACAGCCCGCCGCACCATCGTCCGCCCATCCGGATGCACCATCCCGCCCTTCTCCCGCCCCATCCGACTCCCCTTCCCACCAGCCAATACAAGTCCACGCATGAATACGTTTCATCTCAAATCACCGCTCTTCCTTGAAGTTTAAAATTTAAAATTTAGAGTTTCCCCCATGTTCCTACTCCAACAGCTCATCCGCATCCCATCGGTCAATCCCGAGCACATGCCGGATCGTCCGGAGATCACCCACGAGCAGGAAATGGCGGACTTCGTTTCGAACTACCTCGCCGATATCGGGGCCGATGTCATTCTTGAGGAAATCCAGCCACGCCGCCCGAACCTCATCGCCCGTTTCGCCCCTCTCGACGGACGCCCGCGCATCCTCCTAGGCCCGCACCTCGATACGGTCGGAGTTGGGAACATGACCATTGACCCCTTTTCCGGCGAGAGCCGCGACGGAAAAATTCACGGCCGCGGTGCCTCCGATACCAAAGGCCCAATGGCCGCCATGCTGGAAGCTCTCAAGGAAAACAAAAACATCCTCCGAGATCTGCCCACCGCCATCGATTTTATCGGTTTTATGGGCGAAGAAGCCTCCCAGCACGGCTCAAAGCATTTCGCCGAGCACCATGCAAAGGACTACCAGTTCGCCATCGTCGGGGAGCCCACCTCAATGCACGTCGTTCATACCACGAAAGGCTCGCTCTGGGCGACCCTCGTTGCGGAAGGAGTCTCCGCCCACGCCTCCCAGCCGCAGCTTGGCGACAACGCCATTCTCAAGCTCAGCCGCGCCCTGCTCCTCCTCCAGGAAACACTCGCACCCCGTCTCGCCGCCTACGACCACCCAGTCCTCGGCCACTCCACGATGAACATCGGCACCATCCAGGGAGGCTCCGCACCGAACATCGTCCCGAACAAAGCCACCGCCCAGATCGACATCCGCCAGACACCCACCCTCCACGGCGCGGGCGGCGCACTCCAGCTCCTCCGCGAGACCATCGCGGAGCTACGTCTTCCCTTGGAAATGAGCCACGCCGATGAAAACCCGCCGATGGAAACCGAAACCGACGATCCATACATCCAACGCCTCCTCGCCACCGATCCACGCACCGAACTCACCGGTGCCCCCTGGTTCTCCGATGCCGCCCACCTCTCCGCCGTCGGACTCCCGTCCATCTGCCTCGGCCCCGGCTCCATCGACCAAGCACACACCAAGGACGAGTTCATCGATATCGGTAAGCTAGAGGAAGGAAAGGCGTTCTTCGCGAAGTTCATCCGCTCGCTCGCGGATTGAACCCCACGGCAGGGAAAATCCGGCTTTCAGCTCCGACGGAAAGTGTGTATCTTACTCACATGTCTGTTTTGGTACATTCACCGATCTCATCCTCACCCAAGATCCTTGGCGGTACCATCGTGTTCACAGGCACCCGCGTTCAAGCCCAGACACTTTTGGACTATCTAAACGATGGCTTCACGATTGATGAATTCCTTGAATACTTCCCATCGGTCACAAGGGAGGATGCAGAGGAGTTTCTGCGGATGTTAGAGAAATCCTCGTAATGAAGATCATTTTTGACGAGAATGTTCCATGGCTACTACGTCAGTTCCTTACAAATCATGAGGTCACAAGCGTTCCGCGCGAGGGATATGGTGGTATTGAGAATGGTGAATTGCTCGCAAAATTGGAGGAATATTTCGATATCTTTATCTTGGCGGACAAAAACCTTCGTTATCAGCAGAACCTCCGAGAAAGGACTATAGCGATCATCGAGTTACCTACGAACCGATGGCCTATCCTGAAGTCGCTCCGTGAGGAAATCACATCTACAGTAGATGCCGCACCACCGGGATCATATACAGTCATCGATTGATCCCCCATGACCGAACTCATCCTCAACGAAGCGATCTACAAAAGGATCATTGAGGAGGAAATCCCCTCTGCAGAGCGTTTCCTCTGGATCGTCACTGCGGATATCAAGGACATGCATGTCATCAGGGGGCGGCGGTCTGTTCCCTTTCTCGCGGTGCTTGCGGAACTGGTCGAGAGCGGAGTGGCCGTCCGCCTGCTCCATGCGAAAGAGCCTGGGCCGCGTTTCCGACAGGATTTCGACCGCTACCCAGTCCTCATCGAGAGCGATCTCTTCGAGCGCATCCTCTGCCCGAGGGTTCATACCAAGGCCATCCTCATCGACGGAAAAAAAGCATTCATCACCTCCGCAAACCTCACCGGAGCCGGCCTCGGCGCAAAGCATCCCGACAAGCGCAATTTCGAAGCGGGAACCCTGACCGACGAGAAACAGCACGTCGCCCCCCTCATGGAATGGATCGATTCCCTCTACCTCGGTGAATTCTGCGGACGCTGCCGCCTCCGCGCCATCTGCCCAGATCCTTTGGATGAGTAGCGATTTCCATTCCCCATTTCCCCCAGCTTCGCCTAGTCTCCGCCCGTGCCGAACAGCCGCGATAACCCCTCTTGGAAGACCGATGGAAAATTCTTCCACCGGGGCGGTAACCGCGAGTGGATGAGAGCGGTGACCTATGGCCCGTTCCCTCCTGAAAAAGAGCGCCCGGCAGCCGTAGATTTTCCACGTATCCGTGAAGCAGGATTCAATACATTGCGGGTTTTCACCCTGCCAGATCAGGCCTTTCTCGATGCGGCAGAAAAGGCAGGACTCCAGGTATTCGGCGGGATCGATTCCTGGCAATACGCGGATTTCCTGTCCCGTCCCGGCGTTCTCTCCGGAGCTAAAGTCACCCTCTCCGAATGGCTAAAAACACACGCCGACCATCCAGCACTTTCTGGCGTTTATGTCGGAAATGAAGTTTCCTCCGATCTTGTGAGATGGATGGGACCCGCCGTCGTTCGGCGCGCCATCGAGGATTTGATCGAGCTTGGCCGCGGCATCGCACCCCACCTGCTTTTCGCCTACGCAAACTACCCGTCCACCGAATACCTCGAACCGGCAAATGCGGACTTTTCATCCTTCAATATCTACCTAGAGGAACCCGAAGCTTTCGCCAACTACCTCCGCAGACTGCAGAACATCGCCGGAGACAGGCCGCTGGTGGTTTCCGAGTTTGGGATGGATTCTTTCCGCAACGGCACGGATACCCAGGCTTCAGTGATTCGCTGGGCGCTGGAAACCTCCCACCGCGAGGAAACGGCGGGAATGACGATCTACTCATGGTGCGATCTTTGGGAGAACAACGGAGCAGAAATCACGGACTGGAGCTTCGGACTCACCGACCGGGAAGGTTCAGCCAAACCCGCCCTCGCTGCTTGTGAAACCTTCACCCCGCCGCCGCCCGCCGCGCCAGCTAGCCGCTTTTCTGTGATCGTCTGCACCCGCAACGGCAGAAAAAATATTGCAGCCTGCCTCCGTAGCATCGCGGCCATGACCGGCGGGCCATACGAAACCATCGTCGTCGATGACGGATCCACCGATGGCACGTCCGAGTTCATCTCGAAAGATTTCCTCGAAGTCCGCCTGCTCACCATCCCGCCCTCCGGCCTCAGCGCCGCACGCAATGCTGGTGCCGCCGCTGCCAAGGGAGAGGTCTTCGCATTCACTGATGACGACTGCGAACCGGATACCGAATGGATCGCCCGTCTCGACAAGGCTTTCCGAGATCCTGACATCGCAGCAGCAGGTGGCCCCAACCTTCCACCTCCCGCCCGCACCTTGGAAGAGGCGGTGATCCGCGCCGCGCCCGGTGCGCCCAGTCACGTTCTGTTAGACGACACCCGTGCAGAGCATCTCCCCGGTTGCAACATCTCCGTGCGCCGCGAGGCTTTTGAAAAAATCGGTGGATTCGATCCCATCTTCCGCACCGCAGGGGATGATGTCGACTTCTGCTGGCGGCTCAGTGATGCGGAATTCGCAATGGGCTTCGTCCCCGGCGCATTCGTCTGGCATTGGCGGCGTCCTTCGATCCGCGCGTTTCTCAGACAGCAGACCGGCTACGGGAAAGCCGAGAAACTGCTTTTGAAAAAGCACCCGCAGAGATTCACGGCGAACGGAGAGGCGCGCTGGGAGGGCTTTATCTATGGTGGGGGCAGCGTCCGTGCGGCGGGCGACTCCATCATTTATTACGGATCCATGGGGCAGGCGGGTTACCAATCGATCGTCAACCGCATGCTCCCCCTCCGCCCGGTTGATTCCGCCTTCAAAAGTTTCTGTTCCGGAAACCTCCTCTCTCTGGTGAAAATCTTCCAACCCGCCATCCGGCGCTGGGCACGGAATCGCAGAGTAAAATTCACTCTCCCGGCATTTCCGAAAAGCTCGCAACAAGAGGAAATTCAGGAGTTCCGCATCCCGGGATCCGGTGGCAAAGACCGCTTCCATTACCTCGACCTCCTTCTCGATGACGGCTGGCAACCCGCAGGCGATACCGACCCTTGGGACGTAACTAAAGACGGCACAAAAGTCCTCATAGCCACCGAAAGACTAAACCACAACCACACCGTAAACCTCTTCCGTGTCTTGGGCGATCACATCGCCCTCTTGCCACTGATCACAATGGGAGCGCAGCGGACATAGACGGCCAATAAAATCAAACCCGCCGTCAAATCACTGATCACTTTTAACTTCCACATGTCTCTACTAACCAAAGACTACGATTTCCACCTCCCAGAGGAACTCATCGCCTCACGACCACTCCCGGATCGTGCAGCTTCGCGTATGCTCGTAATTCACCGCGATACGGGGCGGATCGAGCACCGGATGTTCGCTGACTTTGAAAGTTACCTGAAAGCGGAAGATCTCCTCGTCCTCAATAATACCCGAGTCATTCCCGCCCGGCTTTTTTCCGACGACGGTCGCACGGAGCTGCTTTGCCTCAACCAACTATCCCCGACCGTCTGGCGCTGCCTCGCAAAGCCAGGCAAGCGGATGAAAGTCGGCAGAAGCGTTGTCGTCGGCGGAACGAATGGAACCGTAGTGGAAGTTTTCGAGAACGGCGACCGCCTGATCGAATGGGATGCGGCGCTAGACATTCACAAACACGGCCATCTCGCACTGCCGCACTACATGGGTCGCGAGGACGAGGAGATGGACAAAGAGCGTTACCAAACCGTTTTTTCAAGAGAGGAGGGAGCCATCGCAGCACCAACAGCAGGGCTCCATTTCACTTCGGAAATGCTCGAAAGGATACGCCACGACTTCATCACCCTCCACGTGGGAGTAGGCACCTTCCGCCCCGTCTCCGTGGACAATATCGAGGAGCACGAGATGCACTCGGAGAGATACTCCGTCGCCGGGGAAACTGCAAATGCGATCAACTCCGCATCCCGTGTCATCGCAGTCGGCACCACGGTCACCAGGGTTCTCGAATCACTCTCCGGCGAAACCTCACGCATCACTTCGGAAGAAAACCAATCCGGCGCGACGGACATTTTCATCCACCCGCCCTACAGTTTCAAAGCCATCGACGGTCTGCTCACCAACTTCCACCTACCCCAATCCACCCTCATCATGCTCGTCTCCGCCCTCGCCGGACGCGAACTCACCCTCGAAGCCTACCGCCAAGCAGTCGCGGAAAAGTATCGCTTCTATTCCTATGGCGACTGCATGTTAATCATCTGAACGCAACCTCTGCTTTGAGGTTTAAAGTTTAGAATTTAAAGTTTATGAAAATCATCTCATGGAACGTGAACGGAATCCGCGCCGCTCTCAAAAAGGGCATGGCGGATTTCCTCTCCACTGAAAACCCAGACATCCTCTGCCTCCAGGAAACGAAAGCCCGTGAGGAGCAGGTGGAACTCCCCTTGGAATTCGGCGCTTACAAATCTTACTGGAACTCCGCAGACAAGCCCGGCTACTCCGGCACTGCCATTTTCTCCAAGCAAGCGCCGCTCAACGTCTCGCACGGTTTCGGGATCGAAGAACACGACAAGGAAGGCCGCGTGATCACCCTCGAATATCCAGATTTTCACCTCGTGAATGTTTACACGGTCAATGCGAAGGATGGACTCCTCCGCTTACCTTACCGTTTGGAATGGGACACCGCGTTCCGGCGGCATCTCAACGAACTTACGAAAACAAAACCCGTAATGTTCTGCGGAGACCTCAACGTAGCCCACAACGAAATCGATCTCGCCCGCCCAAAGGCGAACCACAAAAGCGCCGGTTTCTCCGATGAAGAACGTGCAAGTTTCACGGAACTATTGGACAGCGGTTTCGTGGATACCTTCCGCCATTTTTATCCCGACAAGACCGAAGCATACAGCTGGTGGTCATACCGGGGCGGCGCACGCCAAAGGAACGTCGGATGGAGACTCGATTACTTCGGAGTCTCCCCCGCACTCGTTGAGCGCTTGAAGGCTGCGAGCATTTTACCGCACGTCTTGGGATCGGATCATTGTCCGGTGGCGATTGAGCTGGAATAGCCGCAATAGCAAGAGGCACGCCACTGCGTTGAAGATGCTAGAGTCCGGTGCAATCACAATATCATCCCAACGCCAGAATCTGTGACCGTCATTCATTTTCGATTAACAAACCGGGCACTGGTTGATCGTCTGAAAAAAATCGTTGCCTTTGTTGTCCACTAGAATGAAGGCGGGAAAATTCTCGACTGTAATTTTCCAGACGGCTTCCATCCCGAGTTCGGGAAACGCGACGACCTCCTGGGAACGAATATGGTTTTTCGCGAGGAGCGCTGCGGGGCCTCCTGCCGATCCAAGGTAGAAACCGTCGTTTTTCTTGCAGGCATCGGTGACCTGTTGGGAGCGGTTGCCTTTCGCGAGCATGACCATTGAGCCTCCGTTGGATTGGAAGAGATCGACGTAGCCATCCATGCGCCCGGCGGTCGTAGGCCCGAAGGAACCGGAGGCCATGCCTTTCGGTGTCTTGGCGGGACCAGCGTAATAGACGGGGTATTTCCGGAAATACTCCGGAAGCTCGCCTTCTGCTTCGAGTATTTCCTTCATCTTCGCATGGGCGGAATCACGGGCGACGATGATCGTTCCACTAAGCGCAAGCGCGGTAGTAACGGGATATTTGGAAAGTGTTTCCAAGGTCTTCTCCATCCCTTGGTCGAGATCGATCTCTACGCCTTTAAATTTCCAATCAGCGTATTTTTCCGGGATGAATCTGCCGGGGTTCTTCTCCAGCTTTTCGAGAAAAATTCCCTTTTTCGTGATCTTCGCCTTCGCCTGTCTATCGGCGGAGCAGGAGACGCCGATCCCGACTGGGCATGACGCGCCGTGTCTAGGAAGTCGTACGACCCGCACATCCAGCGCGAAATATTTCCCGCCGAACTGCGCGCCAATTCCGATCTCCTGTGCGTCCTTGAGAAGTTCTTTCTCCAATTTTAAATCCCGGAAGGCGCGTCCGTGTTCGTTCCCACTCGTCGGCAGCGCATCGTAATAACGCGTGCTCGCCATCTTTACCGTCTTGAGATTCGTTTCCGCAGAGGTTCCGCCGATCACAAAGGCAAGGTGATAGGGCGGGCAAGCAGCCGTCCCGAGAGATTTCATTTTCTCGATGCAGAATTCTTTCAAGCGCTTCGGATTCAGTAGCGCCTTAGTTTCTTGGTAGAGGAAAGTCTTGTTCGCAGAGCCACCGCCTTTGCTGACGAAGAGGAATTTGTATTCGTCGCCTTCGGTCGCGTAGAGATCGATCTGTGCGGGGAGGTTTGTATTGGTATTTACCTCTTCAAACATCGTCAGTGGAGCGGTCTGGGAGTAGCGGAGGTTTTCCTTGGTGTAGGTATTGTAAACACCCCTGGTCAGATGCTCGGCATCGTCGCAATCCGTCCAGACGCGCTGACCTTTCTTCCCGATAATCGTGGCGGTTCCGGTGTCTTGGCAGGCAGGTAATATCCCATGAGAGGCGATCTCCGCGTTTTTCAAAAGCATCAAAGCAACCATGCAATCGTTTTTGGATGCTTCGGGATCGTCGAGAATAGCCGCGACCTGCGCTAGATGGCTGCTCCTCAGTGTAAAATTGATCGCACGGATCGCTTCGCCAGCCAGCAGGGTCAGATCCTCCGGCGCGACTTTTAAAATTTCTTTCCCCTCGAATTGCGAAACCTCAAACCCGCCCTCGCGTATGCATTCGTATTCCGTTTCATCCGCACCCAAGGGGAACGGATCCTGATAGAAAAACTCCTTATCACTCATGTCGCGACCATCCTAGACAGTGGTGGCGTGAAATGAAATTTAATTTCTGATCAAGGGATCTCCAATGCTTCCATTTCCTGATTCATGCGCTCCATCAGGCGTTCCATGTCGCTCAGGTGCCTGCGCTGGCGCTGAAGACTAGGACGCTTTCCCATCGCACGGATTTTCGGAATGAGTTCGCGTTGCTGCTTTGCGAGCATCTGTTCACGCGCAGTCTGCTTTGTACGCGCTTCGGCGACCGTATCGTATTCACCTTTCAGCAAATCCATTACTACCTCACTGCCCATGATGTAGGTTCTCGTCCGGTCGGCACGCGCGAGCGTGATCCCAACGATCCGCCCCTCCAGATCGACCACGGGTCCGCCAAGGCGGTCATGCTCGATTCTCATGTCCGACTGGACGACTTTAGAAAAACCGCTGCGCACCTTGCTGGTTTTGCCTCCCATGCGCTCCATCTGGTTCAGCCTGTCGCCGGAAAACTGACCAGTGACCGGCCTGTTAGAGAGCAGGACTTCGAAGGCGCGTTCCTTGCCGGCAGATTCAACTAGTATATTGACGGTATCACCGGGCTGTTTGGCGGCTAGAGCGTTCTTGAGTTCGAACAAGCCGGCTACATTGCGATCATCGACTTTGAGAATCACATCGCCCGCCTGCAGTCCAGCGTTCTCCGCACCATACTCCGGCTGGACGTTCGAGATACGGACGCCTTCCCCTTTGTATTCCAGATCCGCCATGATTCCGAGATGAGCCTGATCGGTTTCACGGAGATTTCTTTCCAGAACACTAACTACGCCGAAGGCAACAGGCTTTCCAGTCGGTTGGGGGGCGGTCAGGAACTTCCCGAGAGTAAGATTGGATGGATGAAACTTGGCGGGAGTAAGTTTTGCCGAACTTTCCTCAAACCCTTCTCCAGCGTTCAAAACCTTTCCGCCTTTTCCAAGCTCCAATAGCACAAGGTCCTCTTCGGAGAAAACGCCGACGATTTCCACCGAGTAGGATTCCTTGCCATCCGTCTGGACTTGGAGGGAGTTGGTAAAGCGCTCGACCTCACTCCATTTCGTGAGCACCTGGCCGCCATCTCCGACAACCGTTCCATACGCGAGGATTTTTGGCCGACGGGAGTTGCCCCAAATTCGGACGGTGGATTTTGCGGCCTCCGCGATTACGGGTTGGAGCGCCTTATTAAAGGCATCAGACTGCCTGTTCACTTCGGCTTCTTCGGCCGGCCTCATGAGAGGCACTTCGTTCTTGTCCTTCCCTTGTCCGGGTGCCGCCATCGACAGCCCAGCGAACAAAAGTAACCACTGCAATCGTTTCCGAATTTTCATCGTGTTTTGTAAAGTTCCTCCCGTTTCACCAGTTCCACCTCGATCTCAAGCTTCGCGCGATCTCGCAAAATTCCGAGTTTCACCACATCGCCCACTTCGTGTTTGATCAGCACTTGCTGGAGTTCAGCACCCTCTTTCACCCGTTCCCCATCTACTGAAAGAATGAGATCTCCGACCCGCACCCCGGCGGCGGCGGCAGGCGACTCCGGCTCAACTTTCTGGACCGAAACTCCAGCGGTGCCTCGTTGCATACCCATGCCGATTCCGAGCACAGGGGTCTCGGGGTTTGCCAGCGGATTCATCTGAAGCTCACCCCATGTTTCCCCAGCCAAGAGGCGATCCCAGTCATCTTTCAACCCATCGATACCCGAGTGGTTGTTCGTTTTCCAAGACCAGCCAATCGAGGAATTGATACCGACTAGTTTCCCGTTGAGATCGAACAAGGGGCCGCCCGAATCGCCACCGATCAGGGTAGCGTCTGTCGTGAAATAATTTCCCGGCCCATCCGACATCACCCTGCCGAACCGAATTGGAGGAGTGCGGAGTGGATCGAACCCGGCGGAGTGACCTAGAGCGATCACCCAATCGCCAGCGACAAGAGGCTTCGATTCACCCAACTCCACAAAAGGCCATGGCCCCTCTTCCACGATCTTCACCATGCCGACGTCCTTGGAGAAATTTGAACCGAGGACTTTTCCCAGCCATTTTTTCCCGTCAGCGAAATATACATCCACCTCCTTGAGCCCTTGGGTGACGTGTGCAGCAGTGAGGATCAGTCCGTCCTTGGAAACAATCACCCCGGATCCCGACGAGCCGCTTTTTTCAGCTACGAGAGCAACCGTGGCCGGAAGCGACTTTTCGGCGACCTTACGGACTTTCCCCTCAAGCTTGATCAGGTCAGCAATAGTGGCCGCAGGTTCGCGAGCTTGCGCCACTCCAGCAAGAAACATCAGTCCGAGTCCGGTAAGTAAAACTCTCATCACTCCGAACAATCGACACCATTCTGCTGATTCGTCTAGGCATTTCGGTTCCGTCCCCTGTGATTTTCGCCGGAACTTTACAGTTTCCTGTTTGAAGTTTCCGCCTATCTTCCTATCCAAGAGCTGCAATGGCAAAACGCAAACAACAGTCAAACAAGGCCCGCAAGAAAGCCGCCCCCCGCAGGTCGGAAGGCCCGTTTTCGTGGCTTCTGTTCTGGCCTTTCCACCTGCTTTTCGTATTTACACGCGGGCTTTCGACGCCGCTTCGCATCCTCCTTCGGCTCGCAGGAATTCCCGCAGTCGCAGGGCTCTACGTTCTTGCCGTCCTATCTGTTATCTACGGTTTCCGCTCCTCCGGGTATGATCTCAACCGCATCAACCTCATGCCTGAGCGGACGATTATTCTCGACCGGCAGGGCACTGAAATCGGGCGCATCCACGGGGAAAAACGCTCCATCGTGCCTCTCAAAGACGTCTCGGAGGATTTCCGGAAAGCGATTCTCGCCCGCGAGGACGAGCGCTTCTACTCCCACGGAGCGATCGACATCATCGGTATTGGCAGGGCGATACTGAAAAATATAGAAGGAAAACGGGAGGGAGCCTCCACGATCACCCAACAGCTCACCTCCGATGTCTTTCAGCTAAAGCTCGGCGAAAAACGCGGCGATCTCCCCCGCCAGCTCGACCGGAAGATGCTCGAGATCGCAATTGCTTTCCGTATCAACGCAGCTCTCTCCAAAGACCAGATTCTCGAAGCCTACATCAATCAGATCAACTGGGGCCGCCAGATCAAAGGCATAGGCGAAGCATCCCGCATCTATTTTGAAAAACACCCTGCAGAGTTAACCCTTTCGGAATCTGCCCTTCTAGCCGGCATCGTCCGCGGCCCCGATGCCTACAATCCCTTCAGCTCCATGAAAGCGGCGGAACGAGAGCGCAACACCACCCTCGCTCGAATGGTCGTCGCCGAGAAAATTTCCCAATCCCAAGCGGATGAGGCGAAGAAAGAACCCATCATCGTACGCCCAGCTTGGCGCCGCGACTACCAGCAATCCTACGCAATGGATGCGATTCGCCGTGATCTTGAAATTATTCTTGAGCAGGAAAACATCCAACTCGGCGGCCTAACCATTACCACCACCATCGACCAGCGCCTCCAGACCATCGCTGAGGAAGCACTCGATAAGAAACTCCGCGAAACCGAACGCCTCTCCGGCTTCAAGCACCAGACCCGCGCTGCTTGGCAAAATCTGCCCAAGGATGAACGCAAGAATCCGCAATACATCCAGGGAGCCGCCGTGCTCATAGAGAACCGCACAGGAGCCGTGCTCTCCCTCGTCGGCGGGCGGGATGCAAACGAATCCCAGTTCAATCGAGCCATCCAGGCACGCCGCCAGATCGGCTCCATTTTCAAGCCCTTCGTCTATCTCGCAGCCTTCGACAAAGGCCTCCGTCCCTCCACCTCGATTTCCGATGGCCCAATCCGCCGGGGCGAAATCAAGGGTGCCCCCACGTGGAAACCAAGCAACTCCGACGGAAAGTTCGGCGGAATGAACCCGGCTTCCTACGGCCTCATCCGCTCCCGCAACACCATGTCGGTTCGCATCGGTAACTACGCGGGCATTTCTAAAGTAAAGGAAGTCTCACGCATGGCAGGCTTCGGCACCGCCATGCCGGAAACACCCTCCTCTTACCTCGGATCATGGGAAGCCACTCCTTGGGAAGTTGCCACGGCATACACAATTTTCCCCAACGACGGCACCCGCTACCGTCCTTACCTCATCTCCGAAATCAAAGACCGCGACGGCAACATCCTCTATACGACCCCGCCTCTCTCCTACCCCGCCACCAACACCGGATCCGCATGGTCTGTCTCGAAAATCCTCGAACAGGTCGCCACCACAGGTACCGCAGCAGCAGTCAAGCGCCTCGGCTTTGACAAGGACGCCGCAGGTAAAACCGGAACCACCAATGATTTCAAAGACGCATGGTTCGCCGGCTACACCTCCACCCTCACCTGCGCCGTGTGGGTAGGATTCGATCAGCCAAAAAGAACCATCAGCCGCGGATATGGCTCCGTACTAGCTCTCCCAGTCTGGGTGGAAGTCATGAAAACCGCCGACCGTCTCGGCTACAAAGCAGGCGACCTCCACTCGAACATCCGCATGATTTCCGCCGAACTCTGTAAGCTTTCAGGAAAACGCGCCACCAGCGGTTGCCACCGGGCGGGAACTTCATCTACAGAGCAAATTCCAGCAGATACCGCTCCGGATTCCACCGACCTCTGCCCGATCCATCCGGCGAAAGCCCAGCCCGTTTCCGAGAAGAACATTCCGCCTCCATCACGCCAGCGCCCTCGTCAACAGACTCCACCACCACGTGCCAAACCAGTGCGCGAAACTCCACCGCTACGGGCGGAAACCGTGAAGGAACGCCCGCTTCGCGCCCAACCTGTCCAAGAACCCGCAACGCAACGCGCCATCCCGGTTGACTGAAACCGAGATTTCTTTCAAACAACCCGTCCACCCCACGGCATTTAATTACCACAAGACCATGAAACTCGGCAAATCACCAATCTCTTCAAACTCTTCCCTTCAACATTCAACGTTCGATGTTCGACCTTCGATGTTCCCCGCGAACGGCTTCACCCTGCTCGAAATCGTCATCGTGCTCGGCATCATCGCTGTCATCCTCGGTGGCTCTATCGCTGTCGTAGGAAAACTTGGTGACGGTGCGAAACTCCAGCGCTTCACATCCGATGTAAATACGATATCTTCAGCCATTTCCACCTACAAGCTGAACGCTGGCACCGCTCCGACCACCCAACAGGGACTCCAGGCGCTGGTCACGAAACCAACCTCGACCCCAGTCCCGAAACGCTGGACGCAGCTAGCCAAGGAAATCCCGCTCGATCCATGGCAGAAGCCATACCAATACCGCAACCCCGGCAAAAAAGACCCCAGCGACTTTGAAATCTATACCAGTGGCCCCGACGGCCAGGAAGGCACCGAAGATGACATGTCATCCCAGGATTAGCGGCAGCGTAGCTGCGGCGTCTCCGCCGCAGGCCGTGGAAACCCCGTCTCGGGGTATTTTCAGCAGAGGCTTCACCCTCCTAGAAATCGTCATCGTCCTAGCCGTCTCCGCCCTCATCATCGGCGGAGCCATCACCACGGTGATCCTTTCCTCCGCCGAGCGGAAACTAAAAAACGCGTCCAGCGAGATCGAACTCTTCGCGAAACGGGCACGCACTGCAGCCATTCTCCACCAGACTCCCTACGCGATCCAATTCCGCCCCGGCACGGTGAACATCCTTCCCTTTGCGGAAACCCCGGAACTCAACCGCACCACAGCTCTCGGCAACGAAATCGGAGGCAAGGGAGTAGAGGAAAACACCCGTCCAACTCTCCGCGACACCATTAATATTGATACGGACATTCTCCTGACCATCCGCCACTGGAATACTAACAATTTCACCACTCCCACGGAAAACCTCGTCCCCACCTGGCGTTTCGATCCCGACGGACTTTCCGAGCCGCTAACCGTCCGCCTCACCATAGGCGAAAGCTACGCGCAAGACACCTACCACCCCCTCACCGCCACCATCGCCGATTCCGAACTCGACGCCAAATAAGGAGTCGGGACATTCCTGTCCCGACAACCCTCTTGCATTGAGGTTTAAAGTTTAACGTTTAAAGTTTCTGCTCACCACACCAACAAATCCCAGAAAACGACAAGGCTTCCTCTTATTAGAGGTAGTCCTCGCACTGGGTATTTTTGCAATTGCCGCCACCGGCATGGCAGTCGCTTTCCACCGCATGGCCGAGGCAGCTTCTCTCGCCCAGACCGAGATGCGGATCACACGTATCCTCGATTCCGCCCTCACCGAACAGCTCTCCTTCCCCACCCTCGAAGAAGGCGTCACCCAGATCCCTGTCGAAGGCACAGATATCGAACTCGATGTGGTCATCGAACCCATCGAAGACCTGGAAAACCAGGACGGAGAACTTCTCCAGCAGATGTATCGTATCGAAATCACCGCAAACTGGTTCGCAAATGGAGCATGGCAATCGCGCTCAGCAGAAACCTGGCGATATAACCTGATGTATCAGCCATGAAAGGGATATTGGACATAGGAAATTCAGTGATTGGGGTGCGAAACAATACCCAATCATCTAATCATCCAGTCTCCCAATCTCCCTATCCCCGGCGCCCTGTTTCCCGCAGGGATGGCTTCACGCTCCTAGAGCTGGTAATCGCCCTCCTCCTCATCGCCCTCCTCGTCGGCATGGTCTTCTCCACCGCCCGTTCTTCGCTTATTCTTGGTAACTCAGTGGTGCAGACCCAGAACGAGGAGATGCTGCATCAGGCATTTTTCGAACTCTTGGAAAAACGCTTTGCCGCCCTACCGGGAAATACCCGCATGGATCTGGTTGTAACGGATGGGGGGTCTCATTACATAACAGACCTTACACTTGAGCAGGTTCCGCTTTCCTTCACATGGGGAGGGCAAGAGCGCACGGCAAAGGCCATCCAACTCTCCACGGTGAAGCGCCGTTCCGGCTTTCTCGACATCGTCCTCCGCTACTACGAAAACGAAATTATCGATCCGGACTCAACCACCGGCTCCGGTTTCGCCTCTTCAGCAGACGAAGAACCATTCGCAGAAATCATCCTGCTAACGGATGTCGCATACTTCGAATGGCGTGCACTCGATGGCCGGACGATGGAATACCAGTATGACTGGGACTTACCAGGCCGCCTTCCACTACAGATGGAACTCAGTTGTAAATTCGGCGCATCCGGAGAGGAAATACGTCAAATTTTTTGGATTCCACCACGCCAGAACCCGGAGGTATTCATGCGCCAGCTCCAGCAATCCGCAGGTCAGGGAGGCGGAGGCACGACAAATCCCGGGAACGGAACCGATGTGGAAATCCCGAATATCGAAATAAATCCGCGACCCGGTGGTAGAAGCGGCGGCGGACAAGAAAACAACAACCTGCCACCAGGCGTAACCCCTCCAGGCAAATGAGAACCTCCACCCCTCCATCCCAAAAGGGAGCAGCCCTGATCGCAGTGCTCTGGCTCATCGCGATCCTAGGTCTAGCCGCGGTCACCACCCTCCGCGTGATCTCCTTCGACATGGAGGTCGTAACCGCGAAAATCCACGGCTCCCGCGCGTTTCAACTCGCCGAAATGGGTATCGCCATCGGATGCAATCCCTCTGTCGAACGCAACGACCCACTCCTCCATCGCATGGATGAGGCCAACAACGAGGAGATAAACATCACCCTGACTTCAGAGGGCGCTCGTTTCAACATCAACACCCTCATCTTCGCAGAAGACAAAACCCTCATCCGATCAATCTTCATCCATTGGGGGCTTGATCTCGATTCAGCCCAAGCCCTCACCGACGCCTTTACCGACTGGACCGATCGCGACGACCAATCCGCCCTCAACGGTGCAGAGGTCGAGGATTACGAAAAAATTGGTCGTCTCAACCAACCCTTCAACCGCCCGTTCTACGACATAGAGGAAATGAGACTCGTCCTCGGCATGGATCAGATCGAAGCCCTCCGCCCCGACTGGCGCGACTGGTTCACCGTCTGGTCCAGCGGCACGCTCGACCTCAACGAGGCTGATGCCGAACTCATCTCAGTCGCCGCAGACGTCACCGAATCCATAGCCTCCATCATCCCTGAAACCGTCCGTGGCACCGACGATGTCCGCGACACGGAGGACGACGTTCCTTTCCAAGACGTCACCTCCGCGCTTTCCCTGCTTGGCATCGGCGGCGATTCAAGTCAGTTAATTGCAGCACGATTCACTACCGACGATACAACCATCCGAATCACATCCACCGCCCGCTCCGGCGATGCGAAACGCCGCATCACCGCCATCGTCCGCAATCGAACCGGCAGACCCGCCCTCCTCGACCGCACCACAGAAATCGTTCCTTGAAAATTAAACTCTAAATTTTAAACCTCAAGGAAGAGGCTCGCGCCAAAATATATCTATTCCGCTCCACTATCCTCTTCCTTGAGGTTTAACGTTTAAAACTTAAAGTTTCCCCTTTTATGGCCAAATCCTCCACCAACCTGCTCCTTGTCCCCGGCGAAACCTCTTGGGAAGTCTGGACTGGCGGCTCCGCAGGCGCGGAACCGGCTGTCGTCGATTCCCCTCCAGCAGCGAAACCTTCGGAAATCGACAAACTCCCGCCAGGTGAAGTAATTCTATTTTTCCCGATCAAGGCACTCACCGCCCTGCCCATGCAAGTCCACACTGGGGACGACTCGCTTTTCGCCGATCTCGCAGAGACCCATGCCGAGCGACTCGGCTTCCGCCCCGATCCCTTCGCCGGGCAACTCACAGACGTTTTTCCTCTTTTTACGAATTCCGAAACTTCGACCATCCTTTCCGTAATCCTCCGCACTCCTGAAACGGAAGACCTTCCGAAAAAATCCCCGAAAGCCTTCGATATCTCAGCGCGAGCGTTTCAAGTAAAAGGAAACCTTCTGAGCCTCTGGCGCGAACTCGGCCAATGGGTCTTCGCGATCCACAAGGAAGGGAAACTGATTTACTGCCAGGCCACCTCCTCATCCGCCGCTTCGCCCGATGCCTCCCTCGCACGCGAGATTCGCATCGCCATCGCCCAGCTTTCTCTCCAAGGCCTCGATGCTTCGCCATCCCGCGCCACCGTCTGGTCTTCCGATCCGGAAACAGATACCTCGCACATTTCCAAAACACTCTCTCTACAGACCGATCTCCAGCCGAGACCAGCTCCGGTTCTGCCAGATCCACTCAGCAAGCTTCTCCCAGCAGACGTCCGCGCCGCTCGCCGCGAGGCAACCAAACGCCGCAACCTAACACTCGCCATCGCAGCGGTCGCCATCGCCTATTTCGGCACTATCGGCTATCTCGGCTACCAGCTTTGGAAAACGAATTCCACTACCAAGGAGCTGAATGCCCGCGTCGCACAGGTGTCACCTGAAGGCGAAGCCTACGCCCTGCATATTTCCAAATGGGACGAACTCGAATACGCCATCGACAAGAACTATAACACCGTCGACATCCTCAGCAGGGTCGCCCGCTCCATCCCGCCCAACTCCGGACTACGGCTCAAAACCGCCGACATTTCCCCAACAGAAATCCGCTTGATCGGCGAGGCTCCGCAGGCACGATCCGTGAACCAATTTTCCCAGAACCTCACGAAAAACAACGATCTCGCCGCCTTCGATTGGCAGTTGCCCGAGCCGAAACAATCGAGCCGTGGCTGGGAGTTCGTCTTCACCGGCACTACCCCGCTGGCCACCCCTTAAAAACCTCGAGCCGACCGGAGGGAAAGGAGATGCAGAGACCGAGGGAACGAGAGTGGGGACACGCGATATCCCCAATCCCCCAATCCCTATTTTCTCTTCCCTTCCCCCCCGTTTCCACCAATCCTCCGTCCTCCGCGAAATCCTATTTTCACCGACAAACCCCGTTCCCTCCGGCATTTCCTTACCGTATCCACTATGTCTTCGCGCGAAAAAAACCTCCTAGCTCTACTTCTCGTCGCGGGATTCATTATTCTGAACTTTTTCCTTTATACTCTCTACGTCCAGAAAAAGAACCTGTTCGAAACAGGATTCACTACTGCGAAGAACAATCTGCAAAAGGCCATCGTTCAGCAGGAAATGTCCGGCCAGCTCGCCGAGGAAATAGAATGGCTCAGCCAGAACGAGCCCGATCCGATCGCCTACCAGGAAGTCCAGACCAAGCTCCAGCAGTTCGCGGAAAGCCAGGCACGCAATCTCGGACTAACCATTAAACGCCAGGAACTCCTTCCCACCGATACCAGCGGTGTCCGTTACAACCGCGCCCAAGTTAGGATCGATCTCACCGGCCAAGAGCAAGCACTCTATCGCTGGTTCGATGCCATCAACGATCCCACCGCTTTCCGCTCAGCTTTCCAGATTCGCATTTCGCCAAACGGCAAGGACGACACACTTATCGACTGCTCCGCAACCCTCGCCCAATGGTTCACGCCCGCAACGTGACCCACTTTCCTGCCATGAAACACCTTTCCATCCTGCTCCTCACGGCCGCCAGTTTCTACCCCCTCGTAAACGCTGGCATACCGAGAAAGGAACCACTCGTGAAATACACCGGTCTCTGGACGAAGAGCCCTTTCACATCCAAGCCCCCACCGGTTACAGCAGGTCCAACCGTGAACCCACTCGACGACTTCACCCTCACCGGTATTGCCCCAGTCCCCGGCGGCTACCGTATCACGATCATCAGCAAGAAAAACCCGGAGCTAAAAAAAGTAATCGAACCCGGAAGAACGGGAGAATTCACCGTCGTTTCCGTAAACCGGAATCCTGACAAAGCGCTAGGCACCACAGTCGTTCTTTCCACCGGTTCAGTCCAAGGCACTGTCTCCTTCGAGAAAGAAATGCTAACCCTTAAAGCACCTCCCGCTCCCAAGCGGCAGCAAGTCAAACTCCCTCCCGGCATCAGACCAGGTCAGGCAAACCCAGCCCGGGCCAATACAGCCAAGCGCCAGCCGCGTCCCCGCATCGTCCCGCCACCGACCCCGGCCAACACCAGAGGCAAGAAACAGCCGACGAACAAGAACAACAAAAACCGCTCCAATCGTCGCTAGTAGTCCCCTTACTTTTCCCCATCCATTTTTCCCATTTCGAGTTTCGAATTTAAAACTTAGAGTTTCATCTCCATGCGCCGCTTTCTTCCCTACCTCTCCATCCTGCTTTCCTGTGCTGCCTTCGCACAGGATGCTGAAGTCCCTGCCATCCCGGTCGTTCCACCTCCCGCAGTAGTCCCTCCCGTATTACTACCTCCCGGCGTGAACCCCCAGCCCGAGGTTCAACCCGTAAAACTAGCAGTTCTGAAAGACACCCTCATCGTCGAGGCCATCGAGCAACCGAAACTTTCCGGAGCCGATCTCGCAGCACTCTACCGGAAATACACCGGCCACCGCGTTATCGTTTCATCCGCCGCAGCCGATGCGGAGTTCTCCTTTGTCCAGCCCGCTTCCCCGCAGGATCCGCTCACCTACGCGCAAGCCGCCGAGCTCCTAAAAAAAGCCGCCACCATCGAGAATTTCATCTTCGTCCCGGACGGCACCGATCCGAAACTCGAATACCTCACCCTCCCCACCGCAGGCATCAAGCCCACTGGAATCGGTGTAGGAGTCTATAATGAAAACGACATCCTCCCAGAAGGCGACGCGGTCATCTCCTATGTGATGAACCTCAGCTACATCAAGCCCAATGAAGCCGTCCGCACCTTCACCCAGATCATCGGCCAGTTCGGTGCCTTCGGCTCCATCGCTGCCGTCCCGAATGCCGCTTCCGTAGTCATCACGGAAAACACTTCCCTCATCCGGAAACTCATCGACCTCAAAGTGGAGATCGATAAACCATCCTCGCAGGTCGCCACCCGTTTCATTACGGTGAAACACGCGGACGTTACCGAGCTCGCCACCACCCTTAACGAACTCCTCGGCACCCAGCAGAACAGCTCCAACACCGCCGGCGTCCAGCGCCAACAGGTAAAACCCGCAATACCAGGCCTCCCCACGGACGGTGCCGTCCCCGGCGCAACCTCTTCCGGCGAGGACACTCCGATCCAAATCATCCCGGATGCCCGCACCAACCGCCTCTTCGCAATGGGTCGCCCCGTCGACCTTCTCTTCGTCGAGGGTCTCGTCCGCGAATTCGATACCGAGTCCGACCAACGAAATTTCCTCCGCCGGAAACTAAAATTCCTCGCAGTGGCGGATTTCCTCCCCATCGCAGGAGATGCCCTCACCCGCGCCTTCTCCGGCACTGGTGACCAAAGCGCACAAGCAGGCCAGGCCGGTGGTGGAAACAACAACCGCCAGCAATCCAATAACAACAACCGTGGCAACCAAAATACTGGCGGCACGGGATCATCCGGAACCCGTGGCGACTCGCTTTCCGCCCCACAGATCAACTCAGCCCCTGAGTCACTCCTCATCGGGCGCACCCTCCTCGTCGCCGACAATATCACCAACTCCGTCGTCATCCAGGGCCCCCCTACTGCCATCGAGATCATCGAGAACCTCCTCGACCAGGTGGATGTAAAAGCGGATCAGGTGATGATCTCCACCGTCTTCGGCCAGCTTTCGCTTGGAAATGAGCTTTCGACCGGCGTTGATTGGATCAAGGCTTTTCGGGGCAACAATAGCGGTGGCGTCGCCGGTTCAAGTATCACCGGAGGCACCGCGAATAACTTCGATCCGGCGGGCCTCGTCAGTCCTTTTACGGGCTTGATTCCCGGCACGTTCCCGAGCCAGACCGGTCTCTCGCTTTACGGGAAAATCGGAAACTCTCTCTCCGCCTACGTGAACCTACTTTCCTCCTCCTCCGATTTCACAGTGCTCTCGAGACCCTCGATCTATACCGCCAATAACCAGAAAGGCACGATTTCCTCAGGGCGACGTATCGCCATCCCAACGAACTCGAACCAATTTTCGGGCGGCGGAGTTTCGACCAATATTGAATATCGCGATGTCGTTCTCAAACTGGAGGTCATCCCACTGGTGAACTCCGAGGACGAGATCACGCTCCAGATCGCCCTACTCAGCGATGACATCATCGGCGAATCGGACTTCATCGAAGGGATCGGTCGGGTTCCTATCATCGGTACCCGCGAACTCTTGACCACTGTCACGGTTCCAAACAACCAGACCATCGTGCTCGGCGGACTGATTACGACCAACGAAACCGAATCCATATCGGGCATCCCAATTCTCAGTGACATCCCCGGTCTCGGACGCCTGTTCTCGACCAAAACCGACGGCGTGGAACGTGATGAACTGATGATCTTCATTCAGCCAACCATCGTGAATAGCAGCAACACGCTCAACGACGTCCAATCCAATATGGATACGCGCTACAACGTTTCCGAACCTGCCCGCACCTTCGCCGATGGAGCCGTGCTTCCGCCTCTCGATGTGGTCGATAAAAACGGACGTCCCATCCCCGCTGCCATCCCCGTCGAGACCGAGCCTCGGAACTTCAACCGCAAGTCCATCCGCCCGATCCACCGGAGGTAACGCCCAAGGAGGGGCTGCATTCTGCTACCCAACAACCCGAGCACACTGGCCGGGTCTTGCGTTCTCCATTCTTCTTTGAGGGAGATGTTTGATTTTCCAGTCCCTCTATCTCCGCTGCGCTTCGATTGGCAGCAGAATGCAGCCAATCCTTGTTTACTTTGTAATTCTCCACCTCCCCTCCCGGAGTATGAGGTAGTGCTTGCATATTCCTTGCAAGTAAGTGCACGTTTCGCGCGCTTCCTATCCGGGGGCAATTCGTCTCGACAGCGGCCTTCCACAAGACAAACTATCACTTCCTCTTCCCAAACCTCCCATGCGGACTGCAATTTTCGGCGACATACACGCGAACCTCGAAGCACTGGATGCCGTAATGTCCGACTCGCAAAAACAGGAGGTGACAAACTACGTCTGTCTCGGCGACGTCGTGGGATACAATGCAGATCCGGTAGCATGCCTTAACCGCATCCGCGATATGGGCTGTCCGACGGTGAAAGGAAACCACGACATGGATGCCTCGGAAGACCATAGCTTGGACTCCATGAACCCTGTCGCAGCCACCGCACTCAACTGGACCCGCGAGCAGCTTGATGACGACCAGCGCCTGTGGCTGAAAAAACTCCGCATGGTGCGCCAGGTTTCCGACTACACCATCGTCCACAGCACTCTCGATCAACCGGCGCACTGGAACTACGTCACCAACCGCTTCGACGCCATGTCGAACTTCTCCTACCAGTTCACCCAACTTTGCTTTCACGGCCACACCCACGTCCCGCGCGTATACGTAAAATCCGACAAAGTCCGTGAAGTTCCGGCGGAATCCGTCGAAATCGAGAAAAACACCAAATATTTCATCAATGTCGGCTCCGTAGGCCAGCCCCGCGACGGCGATCCGCGTGCCTGCTACGCGATCTACGACCACAAAACGAAGCTAATTGTCTTCCGACGGATTGATTACGACATCAAGAAAACCCAGAAGAAAATCCGCGATGCCGGGCTTCCGGATGTGCTCGCCGAGAGGCTAGCAGAAGGCAGGTAGAACGATAATACCGTGGTGCACTCTATGAATGAGGAAGGTCGCCGCCTGGACGGCGAGTACCGTGGAACATTTATAGCAATTGCGTGGAACACGCTTTCCCGCTTGACTCAGCCCCGGTGCTTTCCAATTCTTTCCCTCTGCCCGCAGGTTCATACTGACGGGAGGCCAAACAGGTGCTTGCCATACAAGCAGGACGAATCCCGCGCAAGCCAGAATCGTCCACTCATTTTTTATAACTCTATAATCTTCAACCTTTTCCACATACAACCCCTTCATGTTCAATAAATTTTTTGGAAACATGTTTTCAAGCGACATCGGAATCGATCTCGGCACAGCAAACACGCTCATCAATGTAAAAGACCACGGAATCGTCCTTCGCGAGCCTTCCGTAGTAGCCGTCCGAGCCGGAACCAACGAGGTTCTCGCCGTCGGTGACGATGCAAAGCGCATGCTCGGACGGACTCCGGGCAACATCGTGGCTATCCGTCCGCTCAAGGACGGGGTGATCGCGGATTTCGAAGTCACCGAGGCGATGCTCCGGCATTTCATCAAAAAGGTAAACAAGGGTCGCCGCTCGAACCCGCGCGTTCTCATCGCTATCCCTTCCGGCATCACGGAAGTCGAGCGCCGCGCCGTCCGCGAATCCGCGGAGCAAGCAGGAGCCCGTGAAGTTTACCTCATCGAGGAACCAATGGCCGCCGCAATCGGAGTCGGCCTTCCAGTCCAAGAGGCATCCGGAAACATGATCGTCGATATCGGCGGTGGCACCACAGAAGTGGCATTGATTTCCCTTTCCGGAATCGTTTACGCCCGCTCAGTCCGCACCGCAGGCGACGAGCTGGACGAATCCATCATCCAATACATGAAGCGCGCCTACAACCTGATGATTGGTGAGCGCACTTCCGAGGAAATTAAAATCCGCCTCGGCTCCGCAGCCCCGCTTCCGAAGGAAATCACCATGGAAGTGAAAGGTCGCGACCTCGTTGCCGGTCTTCCCAAAACGATCACCATCACCTCGCAGGAAATCCGCGAGGCCATGGCAGACCCACTCAACACCATCGTTGACGCCGTCCGCACCACCTTGGAACGCTGCCCTCCCGAGCTTGCTGCAGACCTTGTAGACCGCGGAATCGTTCTCGCAGGTGGTGGCGCCCTTCTCAAGGGGCTGGATCGTCTCCTCCGTGAGGAAACCGGCCTCCCCGTCCACGTCGCGGAGGATCCCCTCAGTGCCGTTGCCGAAGGAACAGGGAAGGCACTTCAGGAGCTTGCCCTTCTGAAGCGTGTTACCAACACAGACCGCTGAGCACTGACTAGCCGCCGGGATATTTCCCCGGCTCACGGCCATGAAACCGCTCAACCTCATCGCACTACTTCTCTTCCTAGCGGGAGCGACTTGGGCGCTTACGCGCAGTGAACCAGTGGTGCGCGAGATCCAGGTAGCGTACTTCAAAGCAATCGCCCCCACCCTGAAAGCTGGTTCGGCTATTGAGACCAAAGCACGGAACCTGCTGGAAGAAACCAAGCATTCCAAGGAATACCAAGTGAAGCTTTCCGCGATCGAAAGCGAGATCGGCCGGCTGCGCATCATCGAGTCCCGCTTCCAGGCACTCGAGCGGGAAAACGCCGAACTCCGCCATGCTCTGAATTTCAAGAAAGCGACCAACTTCGACGTCGTAGCCGCACAGATCATCCGCCGCCACCCAACTACCTGGTGGCAAACCATGGAGATTGATGCAGGTGAAGACCGCGGGATAGGAATCCAACTCTCCGTCCTTTCCAACGACGGCCTTGTCGGCATCATCGACCGACCGTTCAAGCGCCGTTCGTCCGTCCTCCTGGTCACGGATGAAAAATGCCAGGTCTCGGTTCGTGTCGAAAACTCACCCGAGGTTGGCATCCTCAGCGGGCAGCGCGGCGAGTTCGATAACAACCCGACACTCCGTCTCCGCTTCCTTTCCAAAGACGCTGCGCTCAGACCGGGTCAGCGCGTCTTCACCACCGGTCGAGGTGGGATCTTTCAACCCAACATTCTCGTTGGCTCCATCATCTCGGTTGAAAAAGGTTCGCTCGACTCGGAAGCCCTGGTAAAACCCGCTGTTGATCTCAGCGACCTCGGCACCGTCTTCGTCGTCCTTTCTGAAAACCACTGATTTCCTACCCATTTGTTCCGCTACAACCTCAGCACCGTTTTTCTTTTGCTCGCCGCTTTCCTGGTTCAGCAATTCGTGCCTGCGTTGACCGGACTGAGCCACTCCCGCATCCTCATCGTCCACCTCGTTTTCCTCTGCGCAGCGGTCACAGTGGCCACCCCTACCATGTTGTTACTCGCATTCATAGCCGGATGCCTGTGGGATGCACATTGCTCGATGGCTCCGATCACTGCAGATCCCGAGGTCTATACACAGCCGGTAGAGTCGCTCCGCTTCGGCTATTCCATCCTGCTCTTCGCTGCGATGGGCTTCCTCATGCAGGGACTGAATCCACTTTTCCGTCAGGGGAAATGGCAGTTCTCCGCGCTCCTGACCGGGGTCGCTATTTTCCTCTATCTTACTGCCGAGTTCATCCTGATCTCTTTTGTTCGCGGGGATTTCACCGTCACACGATCCATCATCCGACTTCTTTCCTATACGTCGCTACTCACGATGCTATTTTCACCTATCATCTTCTGGTTGCTCTACCGGATCGCGAAGATATTCGAGTACTCGCTCTATCCGGAGGCTAACAGACCAAAACGTAGATAAGCCATGGAACCACGCTTCAGACTCCGCCTTTATCTTCTCACTGCTCTCATCCTTGTGGGCTTCGGCACCCTCCTGTCCCAGCTCCACGAGTTCCAGATCGAGCGGCGCGACGAGTTCCAAGCTCTAGTCCCCGGCAACCGCACTGTCACCGTCCGCGAGCCGGGTATTCGCGGTGAAATTTCCGACCGGAATGGAATCCCCCTCGCCCGCAATCTACGGAACTACGTGGTCTCTTTTAACCTCGAGGAGATCCAGCGCGCCTACAGTCTCCAGCATGACCAGACACCGACTCTGGATCGTCTCACCACACGTGGTGGACTTCCCGGAAAACGTAAGGAGAAAGACATTGTCGCCATCGTCAATGAGTGGACGATCAAGCCGCTCCAAGAGCTGGGGCTCGCAAAAAACTACAACGCATCCGCCCTCCGCACCCATTATCTCACCCACGGAGGCCTCGTCCCTTTCACCTACCGCTCGGATCTTACCTATGAGGATTTTGCCCGGCTAGCGGAGCGGAATCTTGAGTTCCCCGGCGTCACACTCGGCATCCGCCCGCAGCGCCAGTACCCATACGGCACTCTCGCTTCCCACGTTATCGGATACTTGAAGCAATGGGAGAAAGGCGACATCTCTTCTGCCGACAAGCGTGCCTTCGACCACTACATCGGCGAGGAAAAAGGCATCGCAGGTATTGAGGCGACAATGGACGAATACCTGCGCGGGCCTGAAGGACGGAAAACCGTCCTAAAGGATGAAAAAGGCCGCACCATCGGCATGCTCGATTTCACCCGCCCCGGAATCGGTTCCCATGTCGAACTCTCCATTGATGCGCGCATCCAGTTCCTATTGGAAAATACACTGCGCCGCGCCGGTCGTGCCGCCGGTGTCGTAATGGACGTCCGCACTGGCGAGGTGCTCGCAATGGCCTCGGTGCCTGATTATGATCCAAACGCATTTATCCCGTCTATCTCCCGCGAAAAATTCCTATCCTACAACTCCAACCCGCAGCTCTCGCCGTTTTCCAATCGTGCGATCTCCTCTTTCGAGCCTGGCTCGACAATGAAGATCCCTACCGCAATCGCGGGTTCCATCCAAGGACTGGCCGATAATTCGTTTACCTGCGACGGTTACGTCCCTTACGGAAAACACAAAATCGGCTGCTGGCTATGGAATATGAAGAGAGGCAGTCACGGCGCGATGAGGCTCCCTGAAGCGCTTCAAAAATCCTGCAATCCCTATTTCAACAAAATGGCGAACGCGATCCGATGGAAAGGCATGGTCGATGGCTTTTCGCTAGTTGGTTTCGGGAAAAAAACCGGTATCGAACTTCCCAATGAAGACCCGGGAATCCTTCCCGGCTCCCGTGCATGGCGTGCCGCCCGGCCCGGTGCGGTCATGACTCCGGCACTAACCGCAATGATGTCCATCGGCCAGGGCGACATGCTTGCCAGCCCGCTCCAACTTGCTGGCATGGTTTCAACGGTTGCCAACGGCGGGAAATATTACCAACCACGCCTCGTCAAAAAGGTTACCGCTGAGGATGGAACAATTCTCCTTCCGGATTTCCCCAAACTCAAAGTCGATCTTCTCCAATCCGGAGTAAAGGAAAGCGACCTCGAAAACATCCGCCTCGGTATGTGGAAGGCTGTGAACGAGGCCGGCGGAACCGCAGGAAAAGTCCGTATGGACGATGTGGAAATCGCAGGAAAATCAGGAACCGCCCAGACCGTGGACAACGGGAAGAAATCGAACAACTCGTGGATCGCCTCCTTCGCTCCTTTCGATGAACCACGCTACGCAGTCGTGATCATGGCTCAGGCAGCCGGTTCGGGCGGTGGTGTCTGCGGCCCGCTGGTGAACACCGTTTACCAAGGAATTTTCGCACAAGAAAAAGGCATGCGCCTCCCGCTCAAACCCCAAACGGAATACGCAGGAAACCTTACTTTCATCAAAAGAATCGAACCGCTGGAAGACGTTCTCGCATCTATAGAAGCATCCGAGATTCCAGACGCTCTAGCTGATACTGTCGCATCCGGCGACGATGTCAGCGAAACCGGTGATGAGGTTGCGGATATCATTCCAATCAACACACCAATCAACACAACTCCACGCGATACATCCCCGAAACCAACAATCACCCAGGAAACCGACCGCGAGGGACAAGTGATCCCCCGTGCCACCCCGATCAGGGAATGAGCCGGTTTCTCCAATTAATTCCAAAACTTCAACCAACCACAAACGTGATCAAAAAAATTAAACGACTTCTCGGCATCGGCAATACCGATCCATCCCTAGGCAATACCATCATCGTAAACGTAGAAAAACTCGAACGCCGCGTCGCCCTCATTGAGGACGGCGTGCTTGAGGAATACACCGTAGAGCGCGAAGGCGATCAGAACATCGTCGGAGGTATCTTCAAAGGCCGCGTGAAAAACATCGAGCAAGGACTAAAGGCGATGTTCGTCGATATCGGCCTCGATAAAAACGCATTCCTCCACTTCTGGGACGCCATCCCTGCCGCCCTCGATGGAGGCCTGGAAGAGATCCAGCGGGAAGGCAAGCGTAAGCCTCAGAAGAAAATCACTTCGAAAGACATCCCGAGCATTTACCCTATCGGCTCAGACATCGTGATTCAGGTCTCCAAAGGCCCCATCGGAACCAAAGGGCCACGCGTTACCACAAATATTTCTCTCGCCGGTCGCTACCTGGTGCTCATGCCCTTCACCGAGCAATTCGGTATCTCCCGCAAGATCGACGATCCGAAGGAACGCCAGCGCCTCCGCCGCATCGTCCAGAAACTTTCCGTCCCGGAAGGCATGGGCATCATCATGCGTACAGTCGCCCAAGGCACCCGCGCCCGCCATTTCGTCCGCGATCTCGCGATGCTCTTAGAGCAATGGGACGCAATCGACCAACGCCGCGCCAACAATCCCGCCCCGTGCTGCGTTTTCCAGGAGCCAAACCTGATCGAACGCACCGCTCGCGATTTCCTCACCGAGGAAGTGGATCAGGTACTCTGCGATGACGAGGAGACTGCCGAACTGATCCGCGAAATCTCAGGGAAAATTTCCCGCCGCGCGAAACGCCGCATCCACCACCTCCCCACCGCATCACAGCCGATTTTCGAAAGGGTAAATATTCAGAATCAGATCGACGAGGCCTTCTCCCGACAGGTCTGGCTCAAATGCGGCGGCTACATCGTCATTGATGAGACCGAAGCCCTCATTTCCGTGGACGTGAACACAGGCCGGAACCGTGGCTCTAAGGATGTGGACAAGATGATCCTGCAGACCAACATCGAATCTGCCGAGGAAGTCGCCCGCCAGCTCCGCTTGCGTAACATCGGCGGTCTTGTCGTCGTGGACTTTATCGACATGCGCCACCGCCGTGACCAGATGGCGGTATACAAGGCGATGAAGGAGCGGGTGAAAAAGGATAAAGCCAAGACCCAGATCCTCCAGATCTCCTCCATCGGTCTGATGGAAATGACCCGCCAGCGCCTCAACGAATCCCTACGGGATTCGATGTACGAGCCATGCCCCTACTGCCAGGGTCGCGGCCGCGTAAAGACCCCGATGACCATGTCTATCGAGATCCAGCGCCGCCTCAACACGGTCATCCAAACCCACCGCGACCAAGTAGGCGACCTGATCGTCATTGTAAACTCGGACGTCCTAAACCGCTTCAAACAGGAAGATGCGAAAGTCCTAGTGGAACTCGAGCGTACGCATTCCGGACGCCTCATCTTCCGCTCGGATCCCACACTCAATCGAGAGCGTTTCGCCGTGGTCGACGCTGCTACTGAGAAAACAATTGAACAAGGATAGGCCCTCTAAGCCATGTTTCTTGAAGAACCCTTCATATTCAGCCGCATTGCAATCTAGACATAAAAATTTCCTTCCCTAACTTTTACCATGTCACCAAAAACAAAGCTCATTGTAACCCTCGGTCCCGCAACTGAAACACCCGAGATGATTGGAAAACTCATCGACGGCGGGGTCAACGTGTTCAGGCTCAACATGAGCCATGCGAAACACGAATGGGCGGCGGAAATGACTAAGATCGTCCGTCGCGAGTCCGATGCAAGGGAGGGACATGCCGCCGTCCTTTTCGATCTGACTGGGCCTTCCATCCGCACCGGCGATCTTGAAAAGGCGTTCGAACTGAAGGAAGGCGACAAGGTGGAATTCCGTCGTGAGGATGCGGAGCCGTCCATCCCCTTTTCAACCACCGTGAACTATCCGGGTATGATGGGGGACGTAACCGCCGGAAACATCCTCGTTGTGGACAATGGCGCTTTGCTCATGCACATCGACCGAGTCGCGGACGACCGGATCATTTGCGATGTCCGAACTCCCGGATCGATGGGTTCCCGCCGACACATCAATCTCCCCGGAGTTCGGCTCAACCTCCCCGCACTAACCAAGAAGGATCACAAGGACCTGGCTCTTGCAGTGGAATGTGGTGCCGACTACATCGCTGGTTCCTTTGTCCGTGATGCTGCGCACGTCCGCGAACTCCGCGAAGCAATGGAAGCACTCGAAGGCGAGGCACAAATCGTGGCGAAGATCGAAGACCAGGAAGCCGTGCGCAACATCGATGCAATCATCCAAATTTCAGACGTGATTATGGTCGCGCGTGGTGATCTAGGAATCGAAGTCGATTTCGAAGACCTTCCCATCCTCCAGCGCCGTATTGTGAAGCGCTGCCACGAGCTGGGAACACGCGTGATCGTCGCCACACAACTTCTCGAATCCATGATCACAAGCCCTACCCCGACCCGTGCGGAAGCCACCGATGTGATGAACGCCGCTTACGAAGAGGCGGATTGCCTGATGCTTTCCGGGGAAACTTCCGTCGGTCGATATCCGGAGCGTTGCGTGGAAGCACTTGTTCGCATCGCCTCACGCATTGAGCGATCAGGTGGCCACGGCTTCGGCCAAAACGTGATCCTCCGCGACGAGCGGCAGAAAACAGCACGAGCCGCCGTCACACTCGCGGATTCCCTCCCGGACTGCCGTTTCGTGATCCTCACCCGGCGCGGTGTGCTCGCAAACCACATCGCCCTGATGCGCCCAAAGACAAGCCCGCTGTATGCAGTCACTCCAAAGGAAACGGTCTGCCGACAGCTTTCCCTCACGCGCGGGGTCACCGCATTCCAGATGTCCTTTTCCTCAAACATCGAAGAGACCGTCGAGCGCGCGACCGAAGTACTGCGAGCGCAAGGACTCGTCCGAGCCGGAACTCCCATCGTGATCGTGTCAGATATTCTCTCCGATCATTTTGCGGCGAACTCGATCCTGCTCCACCACGCGTAACAAGGATTGGCTGCATTCTGCTGCCAGATAAGCAACGGGAAATAGCCTAGGGTTGTGTGCTTGGGTTGTTGGGCAGCAGAATGCAGCCCCTCCTTGGATCAGTTCGCAACCAGGTTCATAATCTTTCCGGGAATGTAGATAATCTTCCGGATGGTTTTTCCGTCCGTGTATTCCTTGATTTTCTCGGATGCGAGGGCAAGTTCCTTAGCGGTTTCCTCGGGGGCGTCCAAGGCCATCAGGATACGGTCTCGGAGCTTTCCGTTCACCTGAACCACGAGTTCACCCACAGTCCGGATGAGTGCCTTCTCATCATACTTAGGCCAATCGGTTTCCGAGAGCAGTATGGCTTCTTTTCCGAACTTCACACACAGGCGCTCGTGAATCTCCTCGGTGAGATGGGGTGCAAACGGGTTCAGCACGGAGAGGAAACTGACGAACTCTTTCAATGAAACGGTCTCAGTCTGGGTGAAGGCGTTCGTGCAGATCATCATCTGAGAGATCGCAGTATTGAAACTGAGTTTCTCGATATCCTCCCCGACTTTCTTGATCGTTTCGTGAACAACTCGGATCAGCTCCTTGTCGGTGCATTCCTCGTCTCTGATTTTCGGTGAAATTTCACCTTCGTCGGTAATGGATAAACGCCAGACGCGGGCGAGGAAGCGGGAAACACCCTCCACCCCTTTCATCTGCCATGGCTTCACCTGCTCCAGCGGACCCATGAACATTTCGTAGAGACGCAGGGAATCCGCTCCGTATTCGGAAACGACATCGTCTGGGTTCACGACGTTGCCGCGTGATTTCGACATCTTCTGGCCGTCCTCACCCATGATCAGGCCTTGGTTCACAAGGCGCTGGAATGGCTCGGGAGTTCCTACGTGGCCTAGATCGAACAAGACCTTGTGCCAGAAACGGGCGTAAAGAAGATGGAGCACGGCATGTTCCGTACCTCCGACATAGAGATCCACCATCCCCGGCTTTTCGCTAGTCCAATAGTCCTCGACTTCCTTCGAGATGAAACGCTCTGAGTTACTAGGGTCACAGTAGCGAAGGTAATACCAGCATGAGCCGGCCCATTGCGGCATGGTATTAGTTTCGCGTATCGCTCCGTCTTCGAGTTCCACCCAGTCCTTGGCTTTCGAGAGGATGGGCTCAGGAGAACCGGATGGTTTGTAGTCTTCAAGCGGAGGCGCAAGCAGCGGAAGGTCGGAATCGGGCAAAGCAAAGTGCTCGCCACCCTTCCAAGTAATTGGAAACGGTTCGCCCCAGTAACGTTGCCGGGAGAAGAGCCAATCGCGGAGTTTAAACTGGATCTTGCGCTCTCCCTTTTCGTTTTCCATCAGCCAAGCGATCATTTTCGTCTTGGCGTCCCAAGTGGAAAGGCCGTCGAGGAAACCGGAATTCACGGCAGTCCCCTGCCCGGTGAATCCCTGCCATTCGGATTCGTCCTTCGGTTGGACAACCTGCACAACAGGCAGATCAAACTTCGTCGCAAATTCATAATCCCGCCCATCATGCCCCGGGACAGCCATAATCGCGCCAGTACCGTAGCCCATCATCACGTAGTCGGCGATCCAGATTGGGATCTCCTCTTTGTTAACTGGATTAACGGCAAAGGCTCCGGTGAACACCCCGGACTTGTCCTTATTCAGATCGGTGCGATCCAGATCGGACTTCGAAGAACAGGCTTTCTTGTAGCCTTCAACCGCTTCCTTGTTCTCGTCCGTCGTGATTTCCACAACGAACGGATGCTCTGGTGCGAGAACCATATAGGTCGCTCCGAAGAGCGTGTCGGGACGAGTCGTAAAGACCTCCACTTGAGAGTTGAAATTTGAAATTTGAAATTTAACGGAGGCCCCTTCGCTCCTACCGATCCAGTTTTTCTGAAGAAGCTTGATCCCGGTCGGCCAATCCAGCGTATCAAGCTCGTCGATGAGGCGCTGAGCGTATTTAGTAATCCGCAACATCCACTGGCGCAGCGGACGGCGCTCGACGGTGTGGCCTTTCCCTTTCCATTCCTCGACCTCTTCGTTGGCGAGGACGGTTCCTAGATCCGGCGACCACCAAACGGGCGTATCCGCAACGTATGCGAGGCGAACGGCATCAATTTGCTCGCGGCTCCAGCCTTTTGCTTCGAGCTCCGAAACGGGCTTCGCTTTGTTCGTTTCTTCACAGAAATACGAGTTGTAGATCTGGAGAAAAATCCATTGGGTCCAGCGGACGTATCCAGGATCCGTCGTGGCGATCTCACGCTCCCAATCATATGCGAAGCCGAGTGATTTCAGTTGGCGGCGGAAGTTTCCAATATTTGCGGCAGTCGTAACCGCCGGGTGCTGGCCGGTCTTGATCGCATATTGCTCGGCAGGGAGTCCGAAAGAGTCGTAACCCATCGGGTGAAGGACGTTGAAGCCATTCATTCGCTTATAGCGACCGATGATGTCCGTCGCGGTGTAGCCTTCCGGATGCCCTACGTGAAGTCCCGCACCACTCGGATACGGAAACATGTCGAGGACGTAGTATTTCGGCTTGGAGGCATCAAAGCCTTCATCGCCGGGATTGGGAGTGCGGAAGGTTTTCTCAGACTCCCAGCGTGACTGCCACTTGGGTTCGAATTCGGAAAAGGGAAATGGTTTGCGTGTTTCGGACATGGCGGGCGGGAAACTTGCTGGAACATCCGCCCGATGAAAAGGAAAACCCTGCTGGCTGCAGGTTCACCCTTTACTCCTTCTGCTTATCCAAAAGTTCCTTCAGGTGATCCGCATAAGCTTGCGCCCCACCTTCTCTATACCCGATATCTCCGGACAGCTTCTTGCCTTCGGAATCGAGTAGAAACAACGTAGGGTAACCCTCGATTTTAAAAGCCTTGTCTAGAGCTTTGTTCTGTTTCTTAACCTCGGCGGATTGCTCCTTTTTCTTAGGAAAATCGATTTCTACAAGAACTAGATTGTCACTGGCATACTTTTTGAATTCATCTTGAGTGAAAACTTCCTTCTCCAGTCTGATACACCAACCACACCAGTCGGAACCAGTGAAGTTGATGAAGATCGCCTTCCCCTCTTCCTTGGCTTGTTTCTTCGCGGCTTCATAGTCGTGAAGCCATACAGCCTCTCCTGCAATCGCTGATCCAGCAAAGGCGATCGCGACTGAAATAACGGTAAATAACGTTTTCATATGCTGATCAGTCGAGTTCTTTTTTCTCAAGTGAGTCCTTCAAATGTGCCAGAAAATTGTCGATATCCGGATATTCTGATGCGAAAAATCTATCGAACTCTTTGCCCTCGGAATCCAAAAGAATCACCGTCGGAAACCCTTCGATTTTGTATTTTTCTGCATACGGCTGATTCTTCTTTTTTAGTTCAGGGTCACCTTTCGGAAAATCTAAGTGAACTAGAACAAAGTCTTTCGATGCTCCTTCCACGAATTCTTTTTTCGAAAAAACCTTCTTGGACATCATCATGCAGGGAGGACACCAGTCGGAACCCGTGAACTCGAGCATGACGGACTTGTCTTCTTTCTTGGCGATTTCTACAGCCGCATCGACTTCAGTTTCCCAGCCTTCCGGGACTTTCGCGAATGCGCTGGAGGTGAGAGCGGCGACTCCGATAGTGAAGGCCGCGAGGTGGGTAATTGCTTTCATTGTCCTCATAAGCGTATCCGGAGACCTTTTTATTCTAAATTTCTTGGCTGTCGTCCAGAAATAGAGGAAATCCAAGCGTATGCCGAAACTACCTCGCCTGATTCTCGCTACCCGCAACGCAAAAAAAACCGAAGAAATCCGCCATATCCTTGGCCACCTCCTCGAGATTACCGACGTTAACGGGATCCCCGGTCTTCCGGAAATTGAAGAAACCGGCACAACATTCCTCGAAAACGCGCGACTCAAGGCGTTCGGCATCAGCAACTGCACGGATGGATGGGTGCTGGCAGATGATTCCGGGCTGGAAGTTGACGCACTCGACGGTCGCCCAGGCGTCTGGTCATCCAGCTTCGGTGGTGAAGAGGGCAACCATGCTTTGAACAATGAGCGCTTGATCCAGGAATTGTCAGGTAAGGAAGATAGAGGAGCCCGTTTCCTCTGTACCTTGGTTCTCGTGAAAGACAGCGAAGAAAAAGGCATTTTCCGGGGCACGGTGGAAGGACGGATCGCGGAAACAGCCTCGGGTAGCAGCGGATTCGGTTACGATCCTCTGTTTATCCCGGAAGGTTACGACATTTCCTTGGCCGAGCTAGGCACGGAAATCAAAAGCCAGCTCAGCCACCGTGCGAAAGCCGTCCGGGAGTTTGCAAAAGCCGCCGAAGAGGGGGATTTGCTTAAGTTTTAAAAATAGTTCGCTTTTCTTGAGTGTTTTTGAAAAACTCTTCCCATGAAACGATCAACCATCCTCCTGTTGCTGATCTTCCCCATCATCGGCTTTACGGCTTCCTGCTCGAATCAGGTCAAAGCCCGGCAGCCCGTCTCCTACCGCTTCGACCACGGTCGGACGGCCATGCTCAAGAACGGGATCGCATACGCACCACGCAAAGCTCCTCCGGCCGTAAAGCGCGCCATCGCGGCCGGAAACCGCCTCCAGGGAAAGCCCTACAAATGGGGTGGCGGCCATGCTCGGCACAATGACAGCGGCTACGATTGCTCGGGAACCACCTCGTACGTCCTCCGCGAGGCAGGACTGCTCAAAGGCTCTCTCACATCCAAAGGATTTTTCAACTACGGGAAAAAAGGTTACGGGAAGTGGATCACCGTTTACGTCCGCAATGGCCACGTTTTCATGACGGTTGCAGGATTGCGACTCGATACCGGCGGTAGCAGAAACAGCACCGGCCCGCGTTGGAAAACATCAACACGCCAGGGCAAGGGCCATGTCGCGCGCCGTCCAGCTGGACTCTAATCTCGGAAAAGCTCGCGACCCAACGATTTAAAGTTAGGCAGAACTTCGTCAGCATCAGAGAAATCGAGCGCCGAAGTGACCCGATTCGGAACCACCCAGGTTCTCATTCCCGCAGCGCTCGCCGAGATAAGACCGTTTAGCGAATCTTCGATCACAAGGCATTTGTTCGGGGCTACACCAAGCTTTTCAGCGGCAGCGAGGTAAAGGTCAGGAGCCGGCTTGATCTTCGGAGCGCAGCCCCGGCAGATCACTTCTTTAAAAAAAGCGGCTAGTTCAAGCCTTTCGAGCCAACCGTCCACCCAGGAGCGCGGGGAACTCGAAACCACCGCCAAGGTCATCTCCCGCCTCTGAATTTCCTCCAACAAATCGACCACGCCTTCGATCGGTCCCTGTTCAACCAGAGCCGCCCGGATCACAATCTGACGGTCTCCGTCCATTTTCTCCCAGTCAAAACTCTCTCCCGTAAGCTTCTCAAGATAAGATTTCGGCGACCAGGTATCGAAATCCGATCCAATACAGCGGGTGTAAAGCGAGAGAGGAAGATCGTGCCCCTGCTTCCTGAAAGTATCTAGCCAAGCCTCGTAGATTGCCCATTCGGTATCCACGAGGATGCCGTCGAAATCAAATAGAACCGCGGAAGGAAGCATGACCATTGATGGGGAGTAGCTAGGTCTTGGACAAGTTTCAAATGATCAGGTTCAGTTAAATATCAAGATTCTTGATTTTTATTGCTAATCAGGAGCTAAGTTGACATAAGCCTAGCGCCTCGCCCTCTGTATTTACACCTTACTTCATGAGCATCCGCAACTTTATCGGCGTATCTTCCGCACTCCTCCTCGCTTGGCTTGGAGCGACTTATTTCCACGAAATCCCCGCGGAACGCTACCCGAAGCAGGGCAAATTTTCGTCCCAAACTTCCGCAAAAAACAGCTCCGTTTCCGACGATGCAGTAGCCAGCGCAACTACCCCGGAAACGGAAAACCGCTAATCTCCCATGGCAGAAGAACCCAAATGCACTGACACCAAGCCGATCAAACTTGAGCTTGAACCCGGAACCTACTGGTGGTGCTCCTGTGGCAGAACAAGCCACAGCCCTTTCTGTGATGGCTCCCACAAGGGAACCGGTCTGCAACCGAAAAAACTGGAAGTTACCGAGAAAACCACGCTGAATCTTTGCCAGTGCAAAGCAACTGGAAACACTCCCCTTTGCGACGGCTCCCACCGCAGTCTCTGAGCCACTTCGTCCCCACCGGGTCAAATTGACTTCGCCGCGATGGAAATATAGTGCCCTCAAACATGAAAACTGTCGGCCTCGTAATTTCCCTGATCGCTGTCGTTATGACAGCCGGGTGTGGCCCATTATCAGATCCCAGAGATTGGAAAGGCTCGGTCGCCCGTCAGGTAAGTCAGCTTGGCTACAGGAACTGGATTGTCATCGCTGAAGCCTCTTTTCCAGCACACAACCGCCCGGGATTTCACCAGGTCACATCCAATGCGGAGATCCCGGAAGTCGTTGATTATGTGCTCAATTCCATCGAGCAAAACCAGCACATCCGCCCAAGGGTCTACCTGACCCGCGAGCTTCGAGCTGTCGAAAACGATTTTGCCCCCGGCATCGATGAACTCCGAGAACGGGTGAAAGGCTCACTCCGTAACCACGACCCGACCGAACTAGATCAGCAGTCTCTCATCACTCTTTTGGAGGCTGCCAACCAGAGTTTCGATATCCTAGTGATCCGCACTCCGACCGCACTTCCCTATAGTTCCGTGTTTATGGAACTCCAGCCTGGCTACTGGGATGCTGAATCCGAGGAACAGCTCCGCCAAAGAATTCGCCGTGAGCGCATGGAAAAGCTCGCCCCCACGGGCAGGTAAAACCAGACTCCCCACGTGACCCGCAACGAAGCTCTAAAAATTGAACGCGAAGCCGCATGGATCGGCGACGCAGTCCTAGCACTCTACGCCCGTGAATTCGTCCTCCGCGAACGCCGCCGCATGGATGGGGTTTGGTTCACCCACCTCACCTCCAACGAATTCCTTAGCTCCTTCGGAAACCCGACCAGCGTGGAGGCCATCATCGGAAACATCTACCGCGACAAAGGTCTCGCCGCCGCCCACGCATATATCGAGGAAACCTTTCTCCCCATTTTCAGGAAGCAGATCGTCAAGAAGGTGAAATGATCGGGCCATACGCTGTGTTTGAAATCTTCAACAAAGTTGAAGCTTTCATTTGGTTCGGCGCCGCGTTTGTTCTCCCGTTTCTGTTCAAAGCAGGTTCCCGAAAACAACGGCGGGCTCTAATTGGAGCTTCGTTCGGATTCTTTTTGTTTGGCATCACGGATCTACTAGAAGCGCCCACTCATGGCCAAGTGCCCGTCTGGCTGTGGGGCTTGAAAGTCGCTTCTGCCGCATTCCTACTTACCTGCCGTTTCACCTACATCGGATGGAGGAACTTTCGTATTACGGATCGATGGTTTGTATTCGCCGTAATCTGCCTTGGCGTTTCTTTTGCGATTTTCTACTTAAGATAACCCAAAAAAAGCCCTCCCGCGTTTCCACAGGAGGGCTTGGTTGATTTTTCTAAAGAAGAGACTTATTCAGCGTCCGCTGCGACAGGCTCTTCTTCTTTCTTTTCGGCTGCCTTTTTCTTCGCAGGCTTTTTGGCCTCCGGTTCAGGAGTTTCCTCCGCGGCTACTTCTTCGATTTCATCGGCATCAAGCGCTGGGAGATCGACCCACTCGATGATTGCCATCGGAGCGGCGTCGGTCATGCGTTGGCCGAGTTTAGTGATACGGCAGTAACCGCCCGGACGGTCGGCAGCGTTTGGTGCAACTTCATCGAACAGCTTTGTCACCGCGCTCTTCTGACGAAGAAATGCGATGGCAAGACGGCGAGAGTGCAGGTCGTTGCGTTTGGCTTGGGTTACCAGCTTTTCGGCGACAGGGCGCAGTGCCTTGGCTTTTCCGAAAGTGGTGCGGATCCGTCCGTGCTCGATCAGACTGCAGGCAAGGTTTGCGAGCAGGGATTTGCGGTGGGCGGTGTTGCGTTTGAGCTTGGTGGTATTGCGGCGATGTCTCATCGGTGGCTTCCTTTTCTAAGTTGAGTGTTTGGATAAATATATTGATCTGTCGCTTAGCTTAGTCGTCTAAGTTCTGGGCGATGAGATCGGCGAGTCCAACCGGAGCTTCGTCTTCTGCACCGAGGCGTGGGCCACGTGCTTGAACGGAGCCGCTGGCGAGCAGCGAAGGTTCGAAGGACATTCCAAGGCCAAGTCCAAGCTCGACGAGCTTATCCTTGATCTCGTTAAGCGACTTCTTGCCGAAGTTGCGGTATTTGAGCATCTCGGCTTCTGACTTCATTGCGAGTTGACCGACGGAGGTGATGTTCGCGTTGTTCAGGCAGTTCGCCGCACGGACGGAAAGCTCGATCTCGTTGACGGACATGTTGAGAAGCTTCTTAAGAGCTGCGTTCTCTTCACTGGATTCGGCAGGCGCCTCTTCGAAGTCCACTGCGTTTTCGTCGTAGTTGACAAAGACGTCGAGGTGGTGGCGAAGGATAGCGGAAGCCTGGAGGAGTGCATCCTGAGGAGTGATGCGACCGTCGGTCCAGACGTCGAGGGTGAGCTTGTCAAAATCGGTCATTTGACCGACCCGTGTGGTGTCCACGCTGTATTTGCAGCGGGTTACCGGCGAGAAAATGGAATCGATCGCGATCACGCCTATGGGCTGATCTTTACGCTTGTTTTCGTCACCGGTGAAAAAGCCACGGCCTACGCGCACTTCGAATTCGCAATCGAACTTCACCTTCTTATCGAGGGTGCAGATGATCTGATCCTTGTTGACTACGGAGTAGATGTTGTCGTCGATGATGTCGCCTGCTGTGACAATGCCGTCTTTCTCTACCTTGATGGACAGGATGCGTGCTTCCTTGTCGTTGTGGTTGAACTTCACCTTCTTCAGGTTCAGGACGATGTCGGTAACGTCTTCGACGACGCCCGGGAGGCTGGAAAATTCATGCTGCACGCCAGCGATTTTCACCGAAGTGATGGATGCGCCCTCAAGAGAGGAGAGGAGCACGCGGCGGAGGGAGTTGCCGATGGTGTGGCCATATCCGCTCTCGAATGGTTCGGCGATGAACTGGGCGTAAGTATCGGATGCTGTATCCTCGTTACGGACGAGGCGGTTTGGGAGCTCGAATCGAGCAAGTGTTGTAGCTGACATTTGTATTCTTGGTTGCCGGGTTTCCCTCTCGCGAGCCGGATGTTTGCACATCCAGAGGACCGACGGCTGTTAATCTAATTCACTCGCGGGGCGTGAAGAGAATCCTTCGCGGGCTTTCTTGCAATGCTTTTTCTCGGAAAAATCGTCAAAAAAGCGGCTTTTGCGGGAAAATCATCGAAAATGCTTGGAATATCCGAGTCCTCACCCCTTTGTAGTAAGTGAAATCTCCCTTTCAGTGCAATGAAGTCCAAAAAAAATTTGACGCGATTTACCTATGAAAATGCGGCGTTCGAAGGATGGCGCCTTTGCATCAGCCGCTCGGGAACCACATTCACCAAATATTTTCCCGATAAAAAGTTCGGTGGACCACGGAAATCTCTTGATGCAGCAGAAACAGCGCTCGAAGAACTGAAAACACTGCTGACAGGTGCGAAACGCGTGAACGGCAAGCTCACACCAGCCGCGATCAAGAAGGCCGAGACCCTACTCGCGAAAACGTAACAGCACCCTGTAGTCCTGGTCTACATTCTTAGTTCTTGGAAAAGGAACACGTGTGGATCGGGTCGAACCGCCAACATTTCCTTTGCGGCTGCTTGGAGTCAGTTTCCCAGAACCTCGGCACCATCGCTGGCAATGGTCTGCCGGCACCGGTGCCGATGCCGCCCCCTACTTCCGCATCCAAAACCCGTGGACACAATCTGCGAGATCCGATCCTAGAGGTGAATACATCAAAAGTTGGATTCCGGAACTGAAAGACGTCGATCCGAAAAAATTCCAATCCCCCTCCCGAGGATGGAAATCCCCTTGCAGACGGCTACCCCCTCGCCTGTGTCGATCACAAACCCGAGCGCGATCGCACCCACGCCATTTTCAAGAAGCATAGAAATAAATAGCTTCCAGAGGTTCGGCACTGCCGTTTAGCCTCCCGTCCATGAGATTCGCCATTTGCAACGAAACATTCCGCAACCATGACTTCGCAGGCACCTGTGCCGAGGCCGTCCGCCACGGCTACACCGGCCTAGAGGTAGCTCCTTTCACCCTCGGAAACCCGGCTGCAGTGACCTCCGCAGAGGCGGAAAAACTCGGCTCTATCGTTCGCGACCACGGCCTTGAAATGGTCGGCCTACACTGGCTACTTGCGAAAACCGAAGGCTACCACCTCACCGATCCCGACCCTGGAATCAGCGTCCGCACCTTCGATTACGCCCGCCACCTCGCTGAAGTCTGCTCCTCCATGGGTGGGAACATCATGGTCTGGGGCAGCCCGCAGCAGCGCACTCTCGACCCCTCATGGTCGCGCCCCGATGCAGAGGCTCGCTTCATCGACTTTTTCCAACGCCTTTCCCCCCATCTCGCCGCCGCCGGGGTCACCATCGCCTTCGAATTCCTCGGACCTTCCGAAACGAACTTCATCAACACCGCCGCCGAGACCATTTTACTCCTTGAGAAAATCAACTCGCCCAACGTCCGACTACACCTCGACGTGAAAGCCATGTCCGCGGATTCCAAACCCATCCCGGAAATCGTCCGAGACTCCCTCCCCTGGACCGCCCATTTCCACGCAAACGACCCCAACCTACAGGGACCGGGTATGGGCAAGATCGATTTTCCACCCATCGCAGCGGAGCTCACCAAGGGCGGCTATGACAAATGGGTCTCTGTCGAAGTTTTTGATACGAACATCAGCCCCGACACCCTTGCCGCAGAGAGCATGAAAAACCTGCGTGCCGCCTTCGGCTAAAATTCCAATTCCAATTCCAATTCCAA
>CAJJBR010000041.1 GCA_905182475.1 Akkermansiaceae bacterium
CTCATTACTGGAGCCAGCACGGGCTTCGGGAATCTCACGACACGGCGCCTGCTCCAAGAGGGCTACAAGGTATTCGCCTCGATGCGGAATCCGCAAGGTAGCAACCGCGCTCGGGCTGAGGAACTCGTCGGGATCAAGCCCGCGAGGATCACACACTTTTCCGGGGCCAGCCATTCCAAGCCAAGTGTCGTCGATCACTGGATCGAGAGAGTAGGAAAAACCGGCGCCACCGGCGCATAAAAAAGCCAGGCAATACAATTACCATGACACCACTTCAGACCATTCAGAAACTATACGCATCCTTCGGCGCGCGTGACTTCCACGCCTTCCGGGAGCTGTGTTCTCCCAGCATCCAATGGGTTCAGAATTCCGGTTTTCCGGGAGGCGCCACCTATGAGGGTGCTGACGCCATCATCGAAGGCGTGTTCGAACGCAACGACGCCCTCGAAAGCGGTCCGGACGGCTTGATGGTCCACACTAAAAGCGGGCGAAGCAACGCAGCCGATCTCATCATCGAGGCCACAGGGCGCGTCGCAAACGTCTCGGTGCTCGCTGGTGACCACGGCGGAGTCGAGCACTCGGCGCGCGGGATCGTTGTCGACGAATTCATGCGCAGTGTCAGCAACCCGAACGTCTACGCCATCGGCGATTGTATCGAGGGTTCGCGCATGCTCGCCACAACGCCGCGGAAGTCATCAACATCTTCGCCCTCGCCATCAAACACAGCATCAAAGCCGCCGACCTCGCCGAGTTCCTGTGGGCGTACCCGACCTACACGTCGGATTTGAAATACATGGTGAAGTGATAGCAATTCGCGGCAAAAAGACATTTTCCGACGCCGATGTCCTCCGCCTCCCCGAGGCCAGCCACTAGCTCCAAGAGGACGCTCACGACGAACTTGTGCCTGCCCTACTGACATTTCTCCAGAAAATCCACAGGCAAGAACACCAGGCTACCGATAGTAGAAGGTTGCAAACAGAAACTGCCGCCACTTAAGTGCCAACATGAAACCAATAACATTCACATCTACCGAATCAAAAATGCTGGCAGCCTTCGGACTGCTGATTCCAAACGGGATCTTCATCTATTTTATGCTGATGGATCAACAAGTAGCAAAGTCCGCACTCACCAACCCGATCTCACTGGTGTTTATTACCGAGGCATTTCTACTGATGTTCCTGTTCGCTTGGTTACTCCGCAAAGTGGGTAGCCGCAGGCCTTCGGGATTCGCCTTCATCTTGATGTCCCTGCTTGGGAGCATGGTGTTCAGCGTTCCCGCGGCTCTGTATCTCATGAGTAGATCGGCGGACAAAGATAGGAGCTCTCGGAAGTAGGACTGACTGACTGGGGTGTGACTGAAAGTGGTGGGCAGAAACCTTCAAATCCAACGGAGTTACGTATTTTAGCTTGGATCGTCTCTGCCGATTTTCCTGCCAACTCGGGATTTGTCACCCCTTCGGAGAAGTTTTCGCGAAGCTTACGGAATCGCTCGGATGCTTTTCGCTCCGCCGTTTTCGTAGCGGGAAATCCTCTGCTGGATTTCGTCATCCCAGGCGGCTCCAGCGATGAGCGCGTCTTCGGTTTCCACACGTTCAATCCGGCGCTGTAGAGTCTGGTGGCATGCTCGACACGGGAATCAAAGATCAGTGCCGGGCAAAACTATTGAATCGTCTTCGTCTGGCCTTTTCCTCTCACGCGATACTGGTAGCTGGTGAGTTCGCGCAGACCCATGGGGCCGCGGGCGTGGAGCTTGTCGGTGGAGATGCCGATCTCAGCGCCGAAGCCGAATTCGCCTCCATCGGCGAAGCGGGTGGAGACGTTGTGCATGACGCAGGCGGAATCGATGGCGTGGAGGAATTTTTCGGCTTGGGCTTCGTCGGTGGTGACGATGCAGTCGGTGTGGTGAGAGCCGTAGGTGTTGATGTGGGAGATGGCGGCTGCCATGTCCGGGAGGATTTTGATGGAGAGAATTTTCTCCAGATACTCGGTGGACCAGTCTTCCTCGGTGGCGGGGATGAGATCGGGGAGTATGGCACGACTTGCCTCGCATCCGCGAAGCTCGACTTCCTTGGCCCGTAGAGCAGCGGCGACTTTCGGGAGGAACTCGGCGGCGACGGATTCCTGGATGAGAAGTGTCTCAAGTGCGTTGCAGACGCCGGGTTTCTGGGTTTTGGAATCGACGGTGAGGGCTACGGCCATTTCCTGATCCGCATTTTCGGAAACGTAGAGGTGGCAGATGCCGTCGTAGTGCTTGATGACGGGCATGCGGGCTAGGGAGACAACCGTCTCGATGAGGCCTTTTCCGCCGCGTGGGATGATGAGATCTAGCCATTGATCCATGCCGGCCATTGCTGCGACGCTGGCGCGGTCGGTGAAGGGGACGAGCTGGATGGAGTGGGGCGGGAGGCCGGCTTTTTCTCCACCAGCAGCAAGTGCAGCTGCGATGGCGCGGTTCGAGTGGATGGCCTCGCTGCCGCCGCGCAGGATGGTGGCGTTGCCGGTCTTGAAACAGAGGGCGGCGGCGTCTGCGGTGACGTTGGGGCGGCTTTCGTAGATGATGCCGATGGTGCCGATTGGGACGCGGACTTGCTCGATGCGGATTCCGCTCGGGGGAACCCAGTCATCAAGCACTTGGCCTACCGGATCGGGGAGGGTGGCGACGTGTTCTAGGGCCGCGGCGACTGCTTCGAGGCGTGCATCGTCCAGGCGCAGGCGGTCGAGCATGGCGGAGGAGAGGCCTTTTTCCTGTCCGGCGGTAATATCCTTTTCGTTTTCAGAAAGGATTTCTGCAGATGCATCGCGAAGGCCTTGTGCCATGGCGATGAGGATGGCGTTTTTCTTTTCCGTGGAGAGCTGGGAAAGAACGTAGGCGGCGGCGCGTGCCTGCCTGCCCATTTCGTGGATTTGTTCGGTGATTGGATCGGACATGCTAGTGGGGAATGTTGGCGGAAAATCTTGTGGAAATACCTTGGCCTCTATTCTCGAAGATCTCGATTAGCCGGCGGGGGTGGCGACCGTTTGCGATGTGCGTTTCCATACCTGCATCGACGGCAAATTTGACGGCCTTGAGCTTGGATGACATGCCTCCCATTGAGAATTTTCCTTTATCGTCGCGGACGTGCTTGAAGACTTCATCGATATCCTCGACTTCCGTGATGAGCTCGTTGGTTTCGGGATTCAGGAGGCCATCCACGGAGGTGAGTAGGACTACACGCGTCGCACCGATGAGTTTCGCAAGGCGGACACAGAGCATGTCGTTATCGCCGAAGTTCAGTTCGCGGATGGCGACGGTGTCGTTCTCGTTGATGATGGGGATGATGCGTGGTTCCTCGAGAAGGCGGGTAATGGTGTTGGTGATATATCCGGCGCGTTTCGGGGTATTGATATCGCTTGCGGTGAGAAGAATCTGTGCGGGTGAGATATCGAAATTTGCGAAAAGAGAAGTGTAGGAGCGCATGAGGCGCGCCTGGCCGATAGCGGCGCATGCCTGTCTGGTGGCGATGTCTTTCGGGTATTCGGTCAGTCCCATGGCGGAAACGCCTGAGCCGACAGACCCTGAGGAGACGAAGAGGCAGCGGTGGCCTGCGTTCATGAGGCCGGAAATGGCGGCAACGAGGTGAAGGAGCGCGGCTCGATCGATAGTTCCGTCTTTGGTTTTCGTAAGGACGCCGGTGCCGGCTTTGATGATTGTAAGGTTTGAGAGCATAATTTTCCCGGAAAGATCCGGGGCGGAGAGATAAGCGGAAGCCGGGCGTCTTGCCAATGCAAAGCTTGGGAGGAAGTTCGGGCGGGAAGTTCGCCTTGCGGAATGGTGGGGGGATACTTATAAGGAATTTTGTTCCAGAACCATGAAATCCACGATTTTACTTTTCCTCGCGATGCTGGTTGCATCAGTCGCCCCCGTCCAAGCAGCCGGAGGCCACGGCTCGGAAGCCGCCTACCCGGAGCTTGCGGATGGTAGCACTCAATACGCCGCCTTTCCGAAGCCGAAGGAGATGTATGAGGAGGTCGACGGTGGGCTGATCGAGACGCTTAAAGCACGGGCGGCTGAAGATCCGTTCAATATCGCGGCGTCCATCATTTTCCTCCTGGCGATTTGCCACACTTTCGCGGCCGGCTCCCTGAACAAGCTCGCCCACCACCACGAGCACATCCATCAGGAAAACCTCAAGACAAGGGGGCCGAGAGACAGCGAGCATCCGAATGGTGAGCCAGAAGTTTCTTTCCGCGCGACTTTTTATCACTTCCTCGGGGAAGTGGAGGCAATCTTCGGGATCTGGGTGATCGCACTGGCGGCGGTGGCTTCGTATTTCTACAGCTGGCATGACTTCGAGGTGTATCTGAACAAGGACAAGGTCTTCACCGAGCCGCTGTTCGTGGTGGTGATCATGGCGATCGCGGCGAGCCGCCCGGTGCTCCGCTTCGCGGAAGGGTTGATGTCCAAGGTGGCCTCCATCGGTAAGGGAACGCCTGCCGCGTGGTGGCTGAGCGTGTTGATCGTCGCGCCCATTCTGGGCTCATTTATCACGGAGCCGGCCGCAATGACCATCGCTGCCATGCTTCTTGCGAAGAAATTTTACCGTCTCAAGCCGGAGCCGCTGCTGGCCTATGCCACTATCGGGCTTCTGTTTGTGAATATTTCCGTGGGTGGGACGCTGACTCATTTCGCAGCACCTCCGGTGCTGATGGTGGCCTCGACTTGGGACTGGGGGACTCTTTTCATGCTGGAGCACTTCGGCTGGAAAGCGGTTGTGGGCGTGATCATTTCCAGCTCCCTGTATTACCTGTTCTTCCGGAAGGCGCTGTTTCGCATCGCGGACAAGGCGGACGGTATCGAGGACGGCAAGCTCCACCCGAAGTCATGGCAGGAGCGTGAAACTCCGATTCCTAGCTGGGTCACGGGTGTGCATCTCGGTTTCCTCGCGTGGACGGTTTACACGGCGCATTATCCGGTGCTCTTCGTCGGCGGCTTTCTGTTCTTCCTCGCCTTCATCATGGCCACGCGCCACCACCAGAACGAGGTATCGATGAAAAGCCCGATGCTTGTAGGATTCTTCCTCGCAGGACTCGTGATTCACGGCGGCGTGCAGGGCTGGTGGATCGCCCCCATCATCCAGACGCTTCCCGACCAAGCACTGATGCTAGGTGCGACCATCCTGACGGCCTTCAATGATAATGCGGCGATCACCTATCTAGCCTCGCAGGTGGATGGTATTTCATTCAGCGCGAAGCACGCGGTAGTTGCCGGCGCCGTCACGGGCGGTGGTCTGACCGTGATTGCAAATGCCCCGAACCCTGCCGGACAGAGCATTCTTTCCAAGTATTTCGAAGGTGGAGTTTCCCCTCTGAAGCTTTTCCTCGGTGCACTTATTCCGACGATCATCGTTTACCTTTGCTTCGTGATCCTGCCGAGCGGCTCGGATCATGAGGGGGCTAGCGAGCACAGCGGGAGCCAGCACCACGAAGGAGAAGCGAAGCCAGAGGGCGCGGAAGGCATCCCGCAAGCGCTGGATGTGGCGGAGTAGCGTTCTCCAAAACGCTACATCCACACGTTGAACCGAGAATTGTATTCGACAGGAATGGCACGGTAGTGAGGGGAGTGTGGAAGCGGAGACGCCTGGCGGCTTAAGACCGCGCTTTCCTTGCCCGAGTCCGACTGAACTACTTCGCCCGGATTCTCCAGACTTCGCAGATCTGGTTACGCTCCGGTCTGGCGCTGCTGAAGCGGTTCGTCTGGCCGAGATAGACTGCCTGGACGCGCTGCCCTGCGCGTTTGGTGCGGGCGAAATGCTCGGCAGCGGTGGTGGCACGATCCGAGGAGAGTTTCTGATTCTTGGTCGGGTCGCCAGTTTTAGAAGCGTAGCCGACGATGAGAGTGAGGTCGCCGTCCGGGACGCCGTCCTGGGCGATTTGAAGGATCTGCGCCATATCGGCTTCGGAGAGTTCGCTGGAGCCTGTTTGGAAGTCGAGGGTGTGGAGGACGTTGGCTCCGAGCTCTACGCCGAGCTTACTGTATTCCGCGTTAAGGTCGGAGCCTTTTTGGCCTTCGAGTTTCCTGAGCCTGCGGAAGAGCTCGACCGCTGCTGGGAGGAGTTCGTCTTCGGATTTGGCGAAGATTCTCATTTGACCAAGCTCGGCTTCGAGTTCCTTGACGCGGTTTTCAAAAAACTCTTTGGAGCGAAGCGTTTCATTGAAACGACGCTGGAGATCGGAGAATTCATCGCCGCTAACAGCCCCGCTCATTTCCACGAGTTGCTGCCTGACTTTGGTAAGCTCATCGGAAAGCGCGTCGCGAGTAGCCTGGCTGTCGGCGAGGAGTTGATTGAGGCTCTGAGTTTCTGATCCGGTAATGAGGGCGCGTTGGTATTCGGAGTTCAGGCGGGTATTTTCCGAGATGAGATCCTGACGAATTTGTTCCGAGCGGAGGAGTTCCGCGCTCCGTGCTGTGATCTCCGCATCCTTTTCGCCAAGCATTTGCTGAAAGCGACCTGCGAGGGCGACAAGAGTGTCGGCATCGGTTTTTAGGCGGTCTGCGATCTCGCCTATGGGTTCGGCGCCGTTCTCAAGCGGAGGGAGACCCATGGCCATGCGCTGGCGGTTGAGCTCCATTTCGCCGGCTTTGATGTCGGCCTTGAGGGAGGCGATTGCGGGATCGTCCACTTCCGTTTCGGTATTGGATCCGCCGTTGGAGCGTTTCGTGCTGACCACCACTAGGACTACGACCATTGCGAAGATCATGAACAGGAGGAAGACCACTGGGTTCATGAAGCCGAACGCCTTGGGTCTCTCCTCCGCAGGGGACTCGGTTGCGACGGTCTCGGTGTGGGTTTTCTCGACCTTCTTTTCATCTGACATGCCAGAACCCTGTCGAATCGAGTACCTGTCTGTCAACTGCCAGCGTGATCAGCCGAGTAGCTTGAGAAAATCCTCGGGCTTGTCGAAAAGATAGGTCGGCTTGGACTTCTGGAGGGATTCTCGGGAGTTGAAGCCCCAGCAAACTGCTGCGTGCGGGATTTTTGCTTTTTGTGCGGCTTTCACGTCGCGGAGCTCATCGCCGATGTAGAGCATCTCGTCGTTCTTCAGGGAAAAGGTCTTCCTGATCGCACGGAGGTGGCGTGCCTTGCCAGTTAGCTTCGAGGTGGAGGAGACGAATTCGAAGTGCTCACGGAGGCCGTGTTTTCTGAGGAAGACATCCACATTGGCTGTGGAGTTGGAGGTAAGGATGCCGAAGCTATCCACGTGTTTCCTCATTTCCGTGAGTGCATCGTGCATGCCCTCGATGAGTTTTAGGCGCTCGATGTTCGCGCGCATCATCCCGGTTCCGCGGGCGATGATGGAAGGCACGCGGCGCTTGGGGATGTTTAGTTCGGAGAGGATCTGTTTCAGGGAAAGGTGGCGGAGTCTTGCGATTTCGTGCTCCTCTACCTGGCGGATTCCGTAGTCGGGGGCGAGCTGGTTAAAGATGTTCAGCGTCTCCCCGAGGGTGTCCGCAATCGTCCCGTCGAAATCAAAAACTAATGCCCGATATTTCATCCGCAGGGAATCTGCCCGGCCAGCTTCTCTACTGCCAGCCAAAAGCTCTCCGGCCGGGTCGTTCCTCAGAGCGTGAGGTTCGGATTGATGTCGCCATCGAGTCCGTCGGTTTTTCCGGCGAAAAACCGGAGCAGCCCGGCGAAGGCAATCATCGCAGCGTTGTCCGTGCAGACCTCGGCCTCGGCGATGGCTAGTTCGATACCTTCTTTGTCGCAGCGTTGGATGAATGCATGGCGGACGGCCTGATTCAGGCTGACCCCGCCGGAGAGTCCGATCAGATCCACCCGGGCTGCTTTCGCCGCACGGATAGTTTTCTCGACCAGCACCTCGACCACCGCGACTTGGAATGAGGCTGCGACGTCTGGAATGGAGATGTTTTTGTTTTTCTGTAAGGTGTAGAGCACCGCCGTTTTTAGTCCGGAAAAGGAAAAGTCCAGTTCGCCTCCACCCATCATGGATCGCGGGAAAGCAAAGGCTTTCGGATCGCCGCCCTTTGCCATTTTTTCAATCTCAGGACCGCCGGGGTAGGGGAGTCCGAGCATTTTTCCGACCTTATCAAAAGCTTCTCCAGCCGCATCGTCCCGGGTGGTGCCCATGCGGACGTAGTTTCCCGCTCCGTCGACCTTCATCAGCAGAGTGTGTCCTCCGGAAACGACCAGTCCGAGATGGCGCGGAACTTCAGTCCTATTCATGAAAGGGGAGAGCAAGTGTCCTTCTAGATGGTTCACGCCCACAAAAGGTTTCCCGGAAACACAGGACATCGCCTTCGCCGCCGTGCTACCCACGAGCAACGAAGAAGCAAGCCCCGGCCCCATCGTCGCACCGAATACATCGATATCCGCGATCCTCGCCTCCGCAGATTCCAGCGCTTCCTCCACCAGCCCAGAAAGGCAAAGTGAATGGCTGCGCGAAGCGAGCTCCGGCACCACTCCCCCGTGCTCCCGATGTTGCTCGATCTGTGAGGCCACTTCTGATGCCAGCACTTCGGTACGCTCGCCCGCCTCCCCTCGAAGGATTGCCACCGCCGTCTCGTCACAGGAACTCTCTATCGCCAGGAAAATCGCCACGGGCGGATCTTCCATTTTCCTCATGGAATCGCAATCCCTGAAAATCTTCCATGTTCAGGGTTGGACGATTCGGTTTCCGTGTTCCAGTGTCCCCGCATGCCGTTTTCCGCAGAATATCCCGGGCTCCTTGCCAACCCGACGCCCCTCATGCGTCGATTCATGGGCTTGCTTGATGAGAAGGTGTCTTTGGAAGCACTTGCGCAGAAAAGCCAGCAGGCCACCCGGCAGAATTTCGGGAAAACCATGCGCCTTTTCGCCCCGCTCTACGTCTCCAACGAGTGCGTGAATAACTGCTCTTACTGCGGCTTTTCCCGCGATGCTGCCATTCTCCGCACTACGCTGACCGTGGATCAGGTAGTCACCGAGGCGAAATATCTCCACGCCCAGGGCTTCCGCAATCTTCTGCTCGTCGCCGGCGAGCATCCGAAATTTGTTTCCGAGGGATACCTCCAGAAATGTCTCGATGCGCTGATCCCACTTTTCCCGACTCTCGCCCTAGAAGTTGGGCCCATGGAGGACGATCAATACGCGGAGATCGTAGATCACGGGGCTGAGGGGCTGATCGTCTATCAGGAAACTTACCACCGCGAAACCTACGAAAAACTCCACACTGCGGGGCCGAAGAGGAAATTCGACTGGCGACTTGAATGCCCGGAGCGCGCCTACGCAGGCGGCTTCCGCCGTATCGGTATCGGTGCGTTGTTCGGTCTGGCGGATTGGAAACACGAAGCCATCTCGCTCGCCGCGCACCTCGAATACCTCTATCGCCATTGCTGGAAGGCGCAGTTCAGCGTCGCCTTTCCACGCATGCGCCCCTACGCCGGAAACTACCAATACGAGCCGGATCCGAACCGCTACCTTCCCGATGCCGCCTTGCTGCGACTGGTCACCGCCTTCCGCATCATTTTCCCGCAGGTAGCCATTGTCCTCTCCACCCGCGAGCCAGCCCCTCTCCGCGATGCGATGGCCTCGCTAGGCATTACCCACATGTCCGCCGGAGCCCGCACCGAACCGGGCGGCTACACCGGAGCTGGCTCTGACGATCTACACCTGACAGTCAAAGGCCGCCGCGTAGAGATTTCCGAAAAATCAGGGAAGGAAAAAGCCACCGAGCAATTCCAGATCCACGACACTCGCAGCCCCGCCCAGATCGCGGAAATGCTGCGCGCACAGAATATCGATCCTGTGTGGAAGGATTTTGATCAGGCGCTGGTGCAGGCGTAGCGGCGATCTTCGGTCGCTTGTTTCCGCCCCTTGATCAGCTTCCTGATTTCATCGTGGTTTCCGAGAAAAAAAAATTCCAACTCGGGAGGATGGGCGAGAAACAGGAAGGCCAAACGGTCATCCAGTCCGACTCTGCATTCATAGATGCTTTTTCAAATGAGACTCCTGACCTCACAAGAAAAAATCCCTCATTCGCCCCGAAAATCCCCCTCGATCTCAACGCCATTCCTCGTAGGTATGAGGTTTTCGGCGCAATCGATACAGTCGGACTGTCCCTATGCAATGTTCGTCGTAGTGACTTTTAGTACACCTGATCTGACGTTGAACTCATACATATCGTTCTCGATCGGGGGAAGAACCAGTATGGGCACTATCTCTCGGGTATGCTTCCCATCCACTTCTGATTCTCTGGGGTAGCCGATGTAGCATTTGTGTTCCGACCATCCAGTATCCTGCTGGCTGACAAAAGAATCGCTTCTCCACAATATGGTGCCTTCAATATCATTCTGTGTCATTAAAATCGCGAGCTTCCCATTTGTGTCCTTCTTGGGTGCTTCGGCCTGATCTGCTGCGCGTAGAAAACAGGTCAAGCAAAGGAGTAGCCATAGGTGCACGATAATTTTCATGTTATTGGCAACGTCACTCCTCAGGTGCGGCCATTTGGACGTCGCCTGAAGGAAATTGTTCGGCGCGTCATTCTTCCCAATATCGTAGTTTGAACAAATTCACTTCCCCCTGTACACGGCATTAAACAGTTCAATTTTTTTGGAAACTGTCGTGGCGATTTCTATTAGATCGATATCCGGCAGATTTTCGATTCTTCCGGTCTTCAATGACGTCAGATCGTAATCATAAAGCGACTGCAGCCACAACAGCGCCCCCAGTGTTGCGACGACTTCACCAGGATGGCCTAGCTCATCATTCAGAAGTTGCTCCTTCTTTTTCTTACTCTCACCTCTTGCTTTGCGATCCATGTTCAGCAGATATTTCACACCCGGCAATTTGCCTTCGTTAAACTGCTCGATGAGCTCATAAGTTCCTAAACCATAGGGGCAGAACAAGATCTTGTTCTCTGGATACTTCTCTCTCAATTCCACAATCAAGGTACTATAGAATCGCTGCTTGACAGTCTTGAGGTAGTCCAACCGCTTTTTGTCGGCTTTGTAGAGGTGGCCCGCCCAGGCGATGGTCACCAGGAATGTTGTTTCGGGGTTTTGGGCGATTGCGTAGTCAAACCATTTGCCGAAATGCTCAGCCGAGCTGTTCTCTGGCGAGTGGTATGTCATGACCAGCAGATCGATCTTCTTTGTGTCGAGATGCCGCTTTCCTTCATCACGTTTTTTCTTGTTTACCCAGAGGTGACCCGGCGATCCGCCAGCACCGCCTGAGCGGACAAGATATTGCTTATGCCCCACTACTGTTGTGTCGGGTATGATTTTCTCCAGTTTCCCCTCACTTGGCCAGAAAAAGCTGTGCCCCATGTATAGGCCGTTATAGCCTTTGATCTGATTGTCTTCCTCCGCGACCAGTGGGTTTGCACACAGCAGTGCAACCACAAGTATTATGGTATATTTCATAAGTGATATCTCCTTCTGGCCGCCATAATTATTGAGAAAAACCCGAGACGGATGTTATGGGGCGCTAGTGTTTCTACATTCTCTTGCACCGAGACGTTTCAGCGCACCAATCCCTGACCGGGAGGCGCACGTCGATGACAGGTTAAGGGTTGTAATCATAATAAGCGATCTGAAATACAGCGCGGTCAGGGATTGGGTGGCGCATCTTGTTCGCCTTCATGGCTTTTGTCGAGGTGAGGAGTGATCCTTTCGGTGTCTGCCTCTGGAAATACAGCTCCAAATTCTTGTCCCACGTATCGCGGCCACTCACAGCCCTCTCTGGTGCAAAAAGCACGGACCTGATCTCGGTAAGAATCGAAATACCACTCGTTGCCCCACCATCCTATCTGCTGGGGATCTGACTTAGGAAAGAACCGAGGACGCGGTCCGGAGATTACTGCTCGTCCATCCTCGGTATACTCTTCATCGGGGCAATAGGCGTATGCGGACTCATCGAACAATAGATAATAGCCATACCGAAGAAACGCCGTAGCGATGATGGCGAACGCAAAGCAAATCGCGAGCAGAACCAAAGTCACTTTCCTCCGAGCGGGCATTTTGTAGCGAACGTCGAAGCGCTGGCACCCGCTACCGGGAGCGCCAGTCCGCCTCAGAGTAAAGGGTTCTCATCAGGGATCAATCTCCGACTCGCGGCGGGGTAGCGGGTTGTCCAGCCGCGCCTTGTTCTGCTTGTCGGTTCTTGCCGTAACGCTTGGAGAGAACCAAACCCACCAAGACCGGAAGCCAGCCGAGAATAATCCATCCAGTAAAGACGTTGGGGTAGTCTCCGATAGCCATCATGTCCTCCTCAGTCCTGATTCCGTCGGGATGAGACGCCATCCATCCCGCTTCGTGAAACGAGTGTCCAACGAACGAGCTTATCAACCCGATGATCCACACCAGCGGAACGAGAGTCGCCAGAATCAATCGCCGTCTGGTAGGGTCAATGGATTTGGCGTGCACTAACCGCGAAGCCGCAACGAGGATGATGATTGGCGCGATCCACGCGAAAGCATACGAGACGAACTTAAGGATGGCGTAAGTCACGATTTGGATTTTTCAGCAGAACAGTCTTTATTAGTATCATGAGGAGTCTGGCTTAATTCGTCTATCTGAGGCTCCTCAGAAGATCAAATGCAGCCGTTTCTCTTTAATTTTACAGGGATTCTCCCTGTCTAAGTGCGCATATCGTATTCGCTAGTGCCGATTGGTTAATCCAATTTCTGAGTCCCTGATATACGCACTTAGCGTAAAGAGCTTCGCCCCATACCACAAGTTCCGCGTAAAGGGCTAGTTGTTCTTTTGAACGATTTTTATAATGACCTTTTGAACATTACCTGCTTTTTATCGTTCATGACTCAGTTCATTTCCAGGTGGTGTTGTCGGAAGGATCTTGCGGCTTGAATGGGGTCGGGTGCTTCATTGTGACATTTTTACCGTTCGGCGATGATCGAGTCCCTGAAATACCTGCCGACGCCATCTTCGATCGCGTTGTAGAAGTCGATCCCGCGTTCGATGTCGTTGGCCGCTTCCGCCAGAACGACGACGTTCCTTTTCATCGGTTCACCAAACGGGCTTGAAGCTCGTCGACCGAGAGCCAAGTCGCCTTGCCGGAATCGATGATTTCGGATCGCTCGGCGAGAACCCTGCCGTGCCAATCGGGCGAGGGGTAATCGATGCCTTCCGTGGAGAACGATTCCCACAGAAGTTCCATTGCTTCCATCCGCTCGCTGGATGACATCAGGGAAATTTGTTCCTTTGCCAACATGAGCGGAGGCTAATCGGTTATGAGCCTGCGATCAAGCGCCCAGTTCTGGGGTTGGGATGCTGGAGAGCCGTGCCTTTGGCCGGCTTTCTTTCCTCTGGCAATGCTGCCGGCTGGAAGCACGGCTTTCTATTGCATAGGGACAGTCCTGCTGTAGGGCTTGCGCCGTAAACCTCATACCTACGAGGAATAGTGTTGAGATCGAGGGGGGGGGGGCGAATGAGGGATTTTCCGTTGTTCGGCCTGTCGGTAATCTTGTGGTTTCAGGTGTCCCATTTGAACATTTTCCTAGCCACTGGCATCTGGGACATTATTGCCCTGACATGCCGAGAACGTTGAGACATCTGTATCCGGGAGGCGTTTATCACGTGATGGCGAGAGGGGATGGTGGTAAAGCGATCTTCGATGGCGACGATGACCGCGAAAGTAGAGAAAGCGGCAAGGAAACAGGGAGATGCTCCCGATTCGAACCGTTGATGACGAGCGGTTCGAAGTGCACTAGTGCCCTGAAAACCTTAATCTGAGGGATGGGGTTTTTAAGGTCTTGAGAAAATGGCTTCCGGTGGTCGCGTAGATTGAGAAAGCTCGCCGCTTTTTCCCAATAGCTGGTTTGCGCGTCGAGTCGTGAATCTCGATTGGCTGCGCTCCACTCCGGCCAAGCGGCGTGTGCCCACCTCCTCAGTAGGGCGTGGGGTGGTGGCTTTCACTCGCTCTTCGCACCTTGCTCTTGGGGAGAAATCGTCTTCGCTCATCCACCATCTTTCATCTGGCAGACCACTAGGACACAACCCCGTTGGGGTTGTGGAATTTTTTGGTGCGGTTGTCCCGGGGTAGGTTTCACTGCGTTACGCCACTTGTTCTCCCGTAGCCTTCTTGACCGCCATAGCTTCAGCGAAGGAGGTGGCGAAGGAGGAACCCCGGGCTTAAATTCGTATCCCCTTTGGGGATGTAGATGACAACGCCGCCGCCCGCATAAAACTCCAAAGCCTCTATCCTTCAATCGAAGTGTGAGGCAGCACTAGGTTTATTTCCGCAGTATGTAGTCTGCGATGACCATGCGGTGGTCGGTCTTTTTCGTGACAACCGCTCCGCAACTGATGGGTTGGAAATGGCGGGTGGCGTAGATGTGGTCGATGCGGAGGATGGGGAAACGGCGGTGGAAGGTATCGCCCCAGCCTCGTCCCACTTCTGAGAAGGCATCGTCGAAATCTGGGGCGAGCTGGCGGTGGACGATGTCCGTGGCTCCTGCATTAAAATCGCCGCCGAGTATCGTTGGGGTGGAGGGAAAGGCACTGGTTTGTTCAAGCACTTGCAGGATAACCGAGAGTTCCTTCCTTCTGATATCTCGATTTACTTGATGTGTTGCGCGCGAATTTGAACTCCATAGCCGCATGTCCGTGGCCGCGGTGCCGAGATGAACATTGACCACCTCGATCTCGCGCCCGTCCGGAAGGCGGATGGTCGCTTGCTGGTTGCGCATGGTGGGATTTCGAACTTCGCGGCGAATTTCAAAACGAGTCGCGATACCGTTGGTCATGTAGGCGCGGTAGTCGCCGTTTCCACCGTAGAGTTTTTCCGCAATCTGTTTCACACGGTGGGGATATACCTGTTGGAGGATCACGATGTCCGGATCCCACTTTTCGATGTCTTCGGTTGGGTCGCCAAATCGAAACGATGCACAGTTGATGGTAGCGATCCGGATGGGGAAACTTCCGTCCGGAGCCACCCTGCGTTCGGTGGTGATGGTTGGATGGCCGAAGTTGGAGAGAGCCTGTGCCTCATCCATCGCAACCGACATGGTGACTGCCCACACTGCTGTGACGATCAGCGAGAGGGGCGCACGAAGAAAGCAGAAGGCGAATACCGACATCAGTAGTCCGGTGCCTCCCCAGATCCAGAAGGGCAGGACGGTAAAGGCCGCTAGCGAATTCGGCTGGCTTGCGTAGCACCAGACGGTGAGGGCATGCATCAGCAGCGAACCGCCGACCAGACTCCAACCGATTGCTCGCCGTGTTTTTGACATGATATTCTACACTCCTAAAATGAAGAGGAACCACAATGGACGCGGATAAACGCGGATCAGATTCTTGTGTCCGGGCTGCTATCTCTTCTCTTACTTGAGGTTTAGAGTTTAAAATTTAAAGTTTCTACATCCCCGGGATGCCCATGCCGCCTGTGAGTTTTCCCATCTCGGCGGCGGCCTGTTCCTTGCCAGTGCTGATCGCTTCCTGGACTCCTTTGAGGACAAGGTCTTCGAGGAATTCGACATCAGAGGGATCGACGACTGCGGGGTCGATTTTAATTTCAAGGACATCGCCTGCGCAGGTGGCTTTCACGCTCACCTTACCGCCGCCGACGGCTACCTCGACCTCACGGCTGGCGAGTTCTTCCTGTTTTGCTGCCATGCCAGCTTGCATTTGCTGGGCTTGCTTCATCAGTTTCTGCATGTTCATAGAATTGGTGTCTTTCAGTTGGTTACGATTTTGGCTTCGAATTTTTCGAGAGCGGATTGGATCAGAGGGTCTTTGTAGAAGGTATCTTCGTCGACGACGGCTTCCGGTGTTTCTTCTGGCGCTGGATCTGCGGCTTTCACCGGCTCTGGTTCGTCGGGTTCGTCCGCTTCATCGGGAGCGTTTGCGATCAGATCGTCAAACGCAGACATGGTGTCTGTAGGCTTTTTCTTAGCCTGCGGTGCAGCCGGTGCGGGTGCGGGTGCGGGTGTAGTTACCGGCGCTGGTGCCGGAGCTGGTGGTGCCGGAGCTGGTGGTGCCGGAGCTGCTTCGACAGCGGTAGGTTGGACTGGTTCCGCAGCCGCAGGAGCGGGTTGGGAAAGGTGGTCGGCACCTTTGGTGAGAACTTTGATCACGTCGGTGATTCGCACTTCTGCAAGAACTTGGATGGCTTTGATTACGCCGAGTTCGAAATGGAGGCGCTTGTTCGTCGCCCACTTCATGCGTCCTTCGGTTTCCGCGAAAACATCGATGGCTGCGAGGATACGCTCTGGGGCGTATTCGTCGGCATCTGCCAGAAGTTTTTCCCAAAGGTTTTCCGGGATGCCTTCGCCGTCGGCGCTGGGATCGAGTTTGGCGATCAGGAGGCCGCGCAGGCAGCCGATGAGTTCGCCGAGGAGTTGGGAAAGTTCCCTACCGCTTTCGGCTTCGTTTTGGATGAGCTTGAGCGCGGCTGGGGTTTCACGGGAGAGGAGTTTGGAGGTGAGTTCCGCGACCTTTTCCCGGGAGGTGAAACCGAAGATATCGAGGACGTTTTCCTCGGTGATTGTTTCCCCGCAGAAGGCGACGAGCTGATCTAACATGGATTGTGCATCACGCATGCCTCCGTCCGCGCCTTTTGCAATAGCCCATGCGGCGGTCGCATCGAGAGTGATTCCTTCCGCGGTGGCGATGTGGGCGAGGTGATCCGCGATGGTCTGGGTGGGGATAGGGCGAAGGTCGAAGCGTTGGCAGCGAGAAAGGATGGTCGGCAGGATTTTCTGCACCTCGGTGGTGGCGAAAATGAATTTCACGTGCTCCGGTGGCTCTTCGAGCGTTTTCAGGAGGGCGTTAAAAGCCGCATTGGAAAGCATGTGAACCTCATCGATGTAGTAGATTTTAAACTGGCCGCGGGCGGGCGCGTATTTGACGGAATCCCGGAGGTCACGCACCTGCTCGACGCCGTTGTTCGAAGCTCCGTCGATCTCAAGGACATCTAGCGAGCGACCTTCGGCAATTTCCTTACAGACATCTTCCTCAGGGTCGAAATCGACCTTGGGGCCGCCCGTGCAGTTGAGGGCTTTCGCGAGGATGCGGGCAGTGGATGTTTTTCCGGTTCCGCGCGGGCCGACAAAAAGGTAGGCGTGCGCAAGGCGCTTCTGATCAATGGCATTTCTCAACGTCCGGACGACATGATCCTGCCCGAGGACGTCGGAAAAGGTCTTGGGACGGTACTTTCTGGCAAAAACCTGGTAACTCACAGGGCAGAGCATAGGGAGATGTCGCGATTTGTCATGGTCAGTTTTTGGTTTCTGTTTCGACACGAGAAACCCTTTTAGCTAGGCGATCAGATCCTTCCAAACCTTGCCGTGCACGTCGGTGAGGCGGAGGTCCCGGCCACTCCAGCGGTGGCGCCGTGAGCGATACCGCCCTTGGATTGCAATCATCTAGACTCTGCGGAGCAACTGCGTTAGTGATTGCGGCATGATCTCAGCAATGGAATTGGGCGGAACCAAGACGGTTGTCGCCATTGGGGAAAGCGACGGAACCTTGATCGAGGAAATGAGGTTTCCCACATCGACCCCGGAGGATACCTTGAAGACGGCCATCGAATGGTTTTCGAGGAAAGGGACGCCGGAAGCGATGGGGATCGCCGCATTCGGCCCCGTGCAGATCAATCCGAAAGCGGAAAATTGGGGCGAAATGCTTGCCACCCCGAAACCGAATTGGAGCGGATTTTCGATCACCAATGCGTTGAGCGAAGCGTTTCCTGAAATGGAGATCACGCTGGAGACCGATGTCAACGCGGCCTGTCTTGCAGAGGCGAGGATCGGTGCGGCGGAGGGTTTGGAAAACGTGGCCTACATCACGATCGGGACGGGAATCGGTGCGGGTGTGCTCTGCGATGGCAGGTTGTTGCATGGAGCGCTGCATCCGGAGTTCGGGCACGTGCTGCTGCCACGGAAGAGCGATGACGATTTCGAAGGAGTCTGTCCGTTCCACGGCGATTGCTTGGAAGGGATGGCCAGTGGGTCGGCGATCGCGAAACGTTGGCAAAAATCTGGCGACGAGCTGCCGCCGGATCATCCTGCATGGGATACGGAGGCTTGGTATCTGGCGCACGGGATCCAAGCGTTGCTGGGTATCGCACCACCCGAGCGGGTAGTGATCGGTGGGGGAGTTTCGCAGGCGGAAGGACTTCATGAAAAGACCGAGAAGCAGCTTATTGAGTTGGCGGGCGGCTATTTTCCTGCGGTGGGAAATTCTCCGTATGTGGTTCCGCCCAAACTTGGGCAAGATGCAGGGATTCGGGGTGCGCTGATGTTGACGGGGCTCGGATGTTGATTTCTTGAGGGCTGGATCTGACTATTGTGGGGGTTGCTTTTCCGGCTGGGAGGATGTTCTGTGGGCTTTGATTTATGAAGGCTTCCACCGTTTTTCTTATTATGCTCGGACTCGTGATCGCCGCAGTCGGCGGTCTTTTTACCTTCCTGATGTGGAAGAGCTATGACCGGGCGGTCGAGCAACGCGCATGGCCGCAGGTCGATGGGATGGTGCTTTCCTCTGAGGTCGAGGAGTGGCGACACGACGAGTTTTCTGCTAAGGAATACCGGCTGAAGCTGCTCTACGGTTACGAGTGGGAGGGTGAGCGGAAGACCGGAGAGCGCTATGGTTTCCGTGGCAATCCGAAATACAACAAACTGAATAAGGTCGAGGGTTTGGCGAAAGATTTCCCCGCCGGGTCAAAAATCAAAGTTTATGTAAATCCTGAGGATACGGATTTTACGATCCTGAAGCCGGATTCAAAAGCGGCCGGATATTCGATCTGGTTTCCGATGCTGTTCGTTGTCGGTGGGCTCGGAATTTCGATCCGGGCAGTCTGGGCGACCTGTGGCTCGGAGAAGAGGCGACCGAAGATCGCCGCTACGCCAGCACGCCCTTGACGATCTTCGTCCCGGGTTTGGTGATGTTGGTCAGACGTTGGCCGACTCCCTGGGATGGGAAGTTAAGTTTCTCGTGATTGAAGCCAAGCAGGTGAAGCATGGTCGCGTGGAGTTCGTGGATAGAAACCTTGTCCTTGATTGCCTCGTAGCCGATGGGGTCGGTTTCGCCGTATGTGGTGCCGGCTTTCACCCCACCGCCTGCCATCCAGACTGTAAACGCGCCCGGGTTGTGGTCGCGGCCGACGAACTTATTGATTACGCCGCCGCGGTTTTCCTGCATTGGGGTGCGCCCGAACTCGCCTCCCCAGACGACGAGCGTATCTTCAAGCATTCCACGCCGTTTCAGATCTTTTAGCAGGGCTGCGATGGGTCGGTCTATACCTTTGCAGAGATCGGTGAAGCCGTCTTTCAGAGAGGTGCTCTTGCCGGTTCCGTGTGAGTCCCATCCCCAATCGAAAAGCTGGATGTAGCGGACGCCGCGCTCGGCGAGGCGGCGGGCGAGCAGGCAGTTGTTGGCGAAGGATTCCTTGCCCGGTTCAGTGCCATACATCGCGTGGGTGGTCTCGTCTTCCTGTTTCAGGTCGAAGGCGTCGGTGGCGTGCATTTGCATCCGATAGGCCATCTCATACTGGGCGATGCGGGTGACGGTCTCGGGATCGCCGGTTTCCTTCGCAATCTTCTGGTTGAGACGGTCGAGGGTGTCGAGGGAGCGGCGGCGCATGTCGCGGGTGACGCCTTCGGGGTTTTTCAGGTAAAGCACCGGTTCGCCCTCGGAGCGGCACTGGACGCCCTGATAGACCGAAGGGAGGTAGCCGGATCCCCAGACGGATTTTCCCGCATCGGGATTCTTGCCGCCCGATGTGAGGACGATGAAACCGGGCAGGTTCTGGTTCTCCGAGCCGAGGCCGTAGGTGGCCCATGATCCGATGGAAGGAGCCCCGGGATTCTGGCTTCCGGTGTGGACGAGGAGCTGGGCGGGGCCGTGGTTGAACTGATCCGTGTGCATCGATTTGATGAAGCAGATGTCGTCCGCCATGGTTGCGAGATGGGGCAGGCGGTCCGAGATCCATGCGCCGCTCTCGCCGTGCTGTTTGAAAGGAAATTGCGGGCCGAGCATTTTCGGGATCCCCTGGATGAAAGCGAACTGCTTGCCTTCGAGAAATTCCTTCGGGCATTCCTTGCCGTCGAGTTTCTCCAGCTCCGGCTTGTAGTCGAATAGCTCGTGCTGTGAGGGTGCGCCGGCCATGTGCAAGTAGATGACGCGTTTCGCTTTTCCTGGCAGATGCGGCACATCCGGGGCGAGGGGATGGGATGGGTCTTTCACCAGTTTTGAGGAAGCGCCGAAGGCGTTCTGCCCCATGCCAGCCATCCACATTGCACCGAGTCCGGTGGAGCATTTCGAGATGAAATGGCGGCGGGTGAGCTGGGAAAGTTCCGAGAGGCGGAGCCGTTGTTCGAGGTCGTTCATCTGGAAAGTGCGGCGTCGAGGTTCAGTATCGTGTTGGCGGTGAGTGTGAGGGCTGGATCCGGGCCGAGGTTGGCGGATACAGTGTGGACATCCTTTTTGAGATCTTCGTAGAGGGCTGTGAGTTCCGCAACCGTTTCTGTGTCCGGATGGATCTGGGTGGCGGCCAGATAGGCGTAGCTGAGTTGTTCGGCAATGCTCCCGCCGCGGTTACGTATTCTCCCGGCAAGCGCCGCCGCCGCCTCGATGTGGGCGGGGTCGTTGAGTGTCACGAGCGCTTGGAGCGGGGTGTTGGAAACGATGCGCCGAGCGGAACAGGCATCGCGGCTGGGTGCATCAAAGGTGAGGAAGCCAGGGAATCCGCTGGTTCGCTTCAGGTAAGTGTATACGCCGCGTCGGTATCTGTCCTCGCCCTTGGATTCCTTCCATTTCGCGCCGCTGTAAACGGAGTTCCAGACCCCAGCCGGCTGTGGTGGGTAGACCGGCGATCCGAACATTTTCGGGGAGAGCAGTCCGGAAACTGCGAGCGCCTGATCGCGGATCATTTCTGCGGTCAGTCGGTTGCGCGGGCCGCGGGCGACAAGCTGGTTTTTCGGATCCCGTTCGATGAGAGTGGAGGCAGCCTTGGAGGCTTGACGGTAGGTCGATGATAGAACGATTTCCCGCAGGGCTTTTTTCATGGACCAGCCCTGCTCGCCTTGGAAGCGGAGTGCGAGGTGATCGAGGAGGGCGAGGTTGCTTGGTCCTATACCCGACGTTCCGAAATCCTCTGCGCTTTCCACGATGCCGATCCCGAAAAGTTCGCCCCAGAGGCGGTTGACCATTACACGGGAGGTGAGCGGGTTTTCGCCACTGACGAGCCAGCGCGCGAGATCGAGGCGGTTGCCATTTTCCCCTCCCTCGTAGCCCTTCTTGAGGAGATCCGGAACGTCGGCCTTCACGGAGTGCTCTTTGGCGGAGCGGTTGCCCCTTGCGAAGACCCGGGTATCGCGTTTCCCGCCTTTTATTCGGTCGCGCATCACCGGCACTTCCGTGCCTTTCATCGCGGCCAGGCGGTCGCGGTTCGAAATTACTCGCTGCCATTTCTCCGTCCGTTCCGCGTTGCTGCGGAGGGCTGCATAGCGGTCATCTTGCGCGACCTCGACGCGGAATTTTCGGAGGTAGGTACCTTGGCTTTCGTTCGCGGTCGCCCCCTGTTTCAGGGAAACCTCAATACGCTCGCCCTCGCCGAGCACAACCCGCGTCTCCGGCAGCAGGACGAACCACCGCGGCCCGGTCAGGCGCGGGTATTCGCCGATTCCGGCACCGCCCGCTCCCGAGCCGCCGAGGCCGATGAAGCTCTTGAATTTCTCGCCGCCTGGCTGCTGAGCAAAGGCGCTCATCGGATCGGACGAACCAACGAGATAATCCGAGATGACCTCAGCCATGGAGACTGATGTGCGGGTGCCGTCTGCCGCAACTTTCTCCATGAGGAAATCCGTTATCATTACACCCATTTCCGGCCAGTCCTTCGGATCCGGGCTATCGGGGTAGATGGAAATTTTCATGGCATCGAAGTCGCCCGCAAGACCGGAGACCTTGTGGGTGACTCCACGGCGCAAGGTTCCTTTACTGAAGATTCGGCCTGAATCATCGGCTTCCAATGTTCCGTATTGGGGTGTTAGGATCATGTCCTGCATGTTCGCCCAAGCGACTTCAGATATGCTGCGCCCCTCCTCATCCAGCTCCTCGCGGAGTGCGCGAGTTTCGCTCTCAAGCTTCACGAACTCCTCGCCGGCCAGTTTCAGTTTCGGGAATTCGGAGTAAAGATCCGAGTCCTCACTCTGGTTGTAGAAATCCATGAACTCATAGAATTCATCGTGGGCGATCGGGTCATAGGGATGTGAGTGGCACTGCACACACCCGAAGGTCGTCGCCTGCCATGTGGTCCATGTGGTCGAAATACGGTCGATTACCGCCGCGACTCGGTATTCCTCATCGTCGGTGCCGCCTTCGGTGTTCGTCTGGGTGTTGCGCTGGAAGGCGGTGGCAAGGATTTGATCGGGTGTCGGATCCGGCAATAGATCGCCGGCCAGTTGTTCGATGGTGAATTGGTCGTATGGCATGTCCGCATTCAGAGAGCGGATCACCCAATCTCGCCATGGCCAGATGTTCCTGTGCGGATCTTTCTCGAAGCCGTAGGTGTCCGCGTATCTCGCGAGATCCAACCAGACGCTCGCCCACCTTTCTCCGTATCCGGGTGAGGCAAGCAGCCGGTCAACCGTCTTTTTCCGTGCTTTTTCGCCGTCGGCTTTCCACTCGGCCTCAAGGAATTTCACCTCCTCAACCGTGGGGGGGAGTCCGGTGAGATCAAAGCTCGCGCGCCGCAGCCACTCCGCTGCACCGGCTTCCGGGGAGGGTTCAAGGCCGGCGTCCTCGATGCCTTTAAGGATATGTCGATCCAAGGGGCTGGAAATCCATCGCTTGTGTTTTAGGTCGGTCACTTCCACTTCCACCGGCGGCATGAACGCCCAATGTTGCTCCCATTTCGCGCCTTCGGAAATCCATTTCTCCAGCAATGCGATCTCTTCCTTCGCAAGCGACGAGCCGTGCTTGGGCTTTGGCATCACCTCGTCCGGATCGGTGCTTTTCACCCGCTTGATCATTTCGGAAGCCTTTGGCTTGCCGGGAACCACGGGGATTTGCCCCGACTCCCCTTCGACCAAGAGGCGATCTCGGGATATCAAGGAAATACCACCGGCTTCCTTCACCCCGCCATGGCAGGCTGTGCAGTGTTTGAGGAAAATCGGGCGGATGTCGCGGTTGAAACGCACCTCATCAGCAGCCAGTCGGGCACAAGGGAGGCAGAGGGCGATCGTGGCTATGAATCGGAGTATGTTTCCCATGGAACTGTCTGCAGGGTTACGAACGGCGTTCGCTTGGTCTTTCGAAACGCCGTCCCCGACCGAGCGGCTGGGCATCGGTTGTAGCAAGCGATCATTGAAGGTTGGCGTAGGCGGGCAGAGTGTGCATGTTTCTTCCCATTACAAAGTATGAAGATTCTCTCCCACAAGGACGCCGCCTACGCCGCGTTTGTCAAGCGGCTGCGACGCAGGGCGATTCCCGAGGATTCCGTGCGGGATCTGGTTTCCGACATCATCGCAAAAGTGGCTACCGATGGTGACAAGGCGCTGGTCGAACTGACCGAACGTTTCGACGGGGCCAAGCTTACTCGCAAGTCGTTGTTTGTGAGCGAAAAGGAATTCGCTGAGGCCGAGGCCGGGGTGAGTGCTGCTACCCGCGATGCCGTCCGGCGCAGCCTTACGAACATCCATTGGTTCGCGAAAAAGAGCATGCGCAAAGATTGGTCTGGGAAAAACGCGGAGGGTGCCACCGTCGGTGAGCGCTTCACGCCGTTCGACCGTGTCGGGGTCTATGTCCCCGGCGGGAAAGCTCCCTTGGTTTCGACCGCGCTGATGACTGCGGGCTTTGCGCAGGCGGCGGGTGTTCCCGAGGTTTTTGCGGCCACCCCATGCGGGGCCGACGGCAAGGTGAACCCCGCGTTGCTCTACGCCCTGCAACAGGCTGGTGTGACTGAGGCGATCAAGGTCGGTGGAGCGCAGGCGATCGCGGCGATGGCTCTCGGTACGAAAACGATACGCCCCGTCGACCGTATCTTCGGGCCAGGGAACCGGTTTGTCGTCGAGGCGAAACGGCAGCTCGTCGGTGCGGTCTCCATTGATCTTCTGCCAGGCCCCAGCGAGATTTTGATCCTCGCCGATGCGTCGGCGAAAGCCGCCTACATCGCGGCAGATATGTTGGCGCAAGCCGAACACGGCGGGGATAGCATCGTCGGCTTCGCAACGCCATCCAAGGCATTGCTTAATCAAGTGAAACGCGAAGTTGAGAAGCAGGCGGACACCCTCAGCCGCGGCAAGATGATCAGGGAAGTACTCAAGTCCGGAACGTTCCTGCTCCATGTGAAATCACTGGAGGAGGGCATTGCTATCTCAAATGATTTTGCGCCCGAACACCTTTCGCTGATCGTGGAAAACGAAGACGAAATCCTCGCGAAGATCCGGACTGCCGGAGCGATCTACCTCGGAGCTGACTCACCGGTAGCGGTGGGTGATTTCCTCGCCGGCCCCAGCCACACACTGCCAACAGGTGGAGCGGGAAGATCCTTTTCCGGCCTGCGGGCCGATCAGTTTCAGCGCCGTACGAGTATCGTAAAGATGGGCAAATCTGCGGTGAAGAAATCGCTCCCGGTCATTGAGGAGTTTGCACGTCTGGAGGGTCTCGACGCTCACGGGAAATCAACATCCATAAGATTGGAACGATGAACGAAGAGGAGAGGGAGTATTCGCCGAAACGCTTTGCGATCAGCAGCGTCGCGTGTCCTGCATGTCATGCGAAGCTCGCTCGCGAGGCGAAATGGTGCGAGGGATGCGGATTCTCCGGTGCAAAATCGATGGAGATGTTCGGCGACACCCCGCCTCCGCTGCTGCCTATTCTTGATGTCGCGGATCTCTGGGATGCGAAGGGGCAGCGCAAGATCGAAGCGGAGGTGAAGGCCTTCGGGAAACGGTTTCCCCAGATACGGTGGCGAATTTGGCAGTCGCTCTCGGATCCGATGTGAGCCTGTCGCTCTTCGGTTTCTGGCTGATGAACGCTTCCCCGCTCCTGCCCGGGGAGAGTGGGGAAGACCGGGAGTGAACCGTCCTGCTTCTCGTTGATTCCGACTCCGGCAAAACTACGGTGACCACGGGATACAGGGCGGAAGTCTGGCTCTCCGATGAAATGTGGGGCACCGCGCTGGAAGAAACCGTGAAACCGTTCAGCAAGGGGCATCCGGACAAGGCCGTGGTGCTTTTTCTGAGGAAGGCCAAGCGGCTGTTCGAGTTCGCGTGGAGGCGGTCCCAGAAACAATTATCGACAAAATGAAAAGACTCGCAGCCATCCTCTCGATTCTTCTTTGTATCTCTGTGCAAGGCGTGCAAGCGCAGTCTGGCTTCAAATATGGGGATAGGCCCAAGAACTCGATCTTCGATCCCACCGGAGTGCTCACGCTAACGGAACAGGATCGGATTTCCGAGCCCCTGCTGACCATCCTGAAAAACGAGGGTATTGATATCATCATAGTGATATTGCCGGAAATCGGCGATGCCCCCCCGGAATATGTGGTCAAGGGGTATGCCGCGAAGTGGGCGACCACCACGGTGAATTCCGTCGTCCTCCATGTTCCTGGGAAGGAGGGCTCGCCCTGGATTTTTCCCGGTATGTTCATGACCGGTGTGATCAAGCCAGAGGCGGTCAGGGAAACAATAGTCGCCGCCGAGAAACGCGCAGCGGCGGAGCCCACCGATTTCGGAAAGGTGCGCGCCGCTTCGATCGAGGCGGCCGATGCGATCCGCTATTGGATGGGCGGAGCCTTGCTGCGCACGGAAGACACGATCAACAGGCGGCTGGAATGGCAGCTTGCAAGGGAGAGGCGCGAGCGCCTGCTGAAACTGTCTGCCGCACTGGCGGCTGCGGCATTGATCCCTTTGGTCTTCGGCGCAGTGTTTCTGACGATTAGGATCAGGGGGAGAGGCGCACGGCGCTTTCCACAGCTCCGAAAAATAGCTCGGCTCGGCGCACCTTACGCCGGGGGCAACAGCAATTGCTCGAAACCGATCCGATAACCCAAATATAGTATGAGAATATCAGCCGTCCATGCCTTCACTCAGAAGATGGCGGGCAACGATATTACGAAAGGTGCGGCATACAACGCAAAAGCGGACGAACGATCGTGGGAGGACATGCAGCAGACCTTCGCAGAAATTTTCCTCGAATCCTGATAGTCTGTCTCCCAACCTCGTCTTCTATGCCTATCCGAGAGCTGTTTGATTGGGCAAAATTTCCCGCAGAGTTTGCCTCCGCTGCGGAAAACTGTGGATTCGAACAAGAGGTAATTCTCGAAACGGAAGACGGCGCGATCACCACATGGGAACGCAAAGGGAAGGGCCCGGTGGTTTACATTTCCGCAGGCATGCATGGTGACGAGCCTGCGGGGCCGCTAGCCGTTTTGGAAATGATGGAGAACGGTTGGCTCCCTGGGGATTTCCATTGGCTGGTCTGCCCAGCACTGAACCCCGGCGGCCTTGCGCTTGGGATCCGTGAGAACCGTGAAGGCCGAGATCTGAACCGGGACTACCTGCTTCACCAGTCCCTTGAGATCGCGGCCCACGTCCGCTGGCTTTCCCGTAAGCCAGTGCCTTCCCTCTTCGTTTCCCTCCACGAGGATTGGGAGTCGGTTGGTTTCTATTTTTACGAAATCAATCTCGCCTGCGAAGATGCAACTCGCTCCCGTCGCATTCTTGATTCCGTATCACCGATTTTTCCAGCCGAGCCTGGGCCGGAAATTGATGGGCATGAAGTCCGTGAACCGGGCTGGATCTTCCATTGCGCCGAGGCGGATCTGCCTGACTCCTGGCCTGAGGCGATTTGGCTGGCGAAAAACGGCTGTCCGCTTTCATTTACTTTTGAGACTCCCAGCCAAGCGAAGCTCAGTGAAAGGGTGCGGGCGCATATCGCCGGGGTGAAGAGTATCCTGACTATTGTCTGAGCGATTCCCTTGGTAGGGGTCTTGCGTTTTGCCGGTAAGAGTCGTAAACCCAAACCGTGAAACACATTTCCATACGGGTTATATCAATACTGGCTGTTTGCTCCCTGCCTGTACTTGCAGCGGTATCGCTCGATGGCAAGGATGAGGATTCCATTTTCTCTGAGTCCGATCCTGCTCTCAAGGACGGGGCTCCAGCAGCGAAAGCAGGGTCGCCAGCGGAAGCAGCAAGAAAAGCTTTCGAAAGTGGTGACCATGCAGAGGCGGTCAAGCTTGCCCGTCCTCTCGCGGAGAAAGGCGATGCGGATGCGATCTACTTGTTGGGTTTTGCACACGAGACCGGCCAGGGCGCCGAGGCTTCATCGAAGAAGGCGGAGGAATACTACCGCAAGGGATTAGAGAAAAATCATGGTGACTCCGCATACCGTCTTGCGTTTCTGCTGATGTCTTCCAAAGACAAGACCAGTATTTTTGAAGCACAGGCCATCCTTGAAAAGCAAGCGATCAGAGATCCCGCAATCGCTGGCCGTATCCTTGGTGAGGCATTTCTCCTGGGGCGCTTCACGGGTGAACCCGATCCGGACAAGGCGATCTCTTGGTGGAAAAAGGCAGCCGATGCCCAGGACGTTGCCTCCATGCTCTTCATCGCAAGGTTCTACGATGGGCAGATGGGTTTTTTCGACAAAAGGAACCCCGTTCTCTCGCTCGAGTATTTCGAAAAAGCCGCCGAGTCTGGGAATACCGGGGCAATGGTTGCCGTCGGATCGCGCCTGCTCTATGGCGATGAGGCGAGTCGCGATGAAGAGCGCGGTCTCGCTCTCTTGGAAAAAGCCATCGCCGGGGAAGACAGTTCCGGCTACTTAGCGCTCGGCACCTGGCAGGAAACGGTGAAGAAAGATTCGAAGGCCGCCCTCGCTGAATTTGAGCGAGGCAAAGACGCCGGCCAGTCCGACTGCATGATCCGTGCGGCGGAATACTACATTGAGGGTAAGGGAACCGAGAAGGATCTCGCTCGTGGCGTAAAAATACTCGAAACCGCAGCCGAAGGCGGGAACGCCCAGGCTCACTTAATGCTGGCTGCGAATGCTCTCCAGTCAAAGAAACCCGATGCGATTTCCGGGTATCAACATCTTGTCGCCGCAGCGAACGCAGGATTGGCCGCCGCGCAAAACGAACTTGGCCTGTTTTATCTTTCCGGAGGTCTCGGGGTCGTGGACACGACTGCTGCCGTCTCTTGGTTCAGCCGCGCCGGGCAAGCGAACTATTCCCCTGCCCAGAATAACCTCGGTGCCCTCCACGAACGCGGCACGGGAGTAGAACAGAGCTACGAGAAAGCCGCTCAACTTTACGCACTCGCAGCCCAGCAAGGCCACGCGGGAGCAACTCTTGCCCTTGCCCGTTTCCATGCCGCCGGAGCAGCCACGAAAGTTAACCGTCCTCGTGCATGGGCTCTAGCAAAAATTGCCGAAGACCGTGGCGAAGCTAATGCCGCCGAATTCCTCGCCACCCTCGAAAAGGAATTTTCTAAAGAACAGCTCACCGAAGCGAAAGCGGAACTCGGGCGCATGACCAGGGGGAAAGCCGCAGAATAACCCACGACCTTCCGATGAAACTCCTCATTACAGCTGGCCCCACTCGCGAGGCGATCGATCCCGTCCGCTACTTGACGAACCGATCCTCCGGGAAAATGGGCTACGCCATTGCCGCCGCCGCCGCCCACGCAGGCCACCAGGTTCTTCTCATTTCCGGACCCACCTCGCTCGATGTCCCGGAGGGAATCGATTTCCTCCCGGTCGAGTCGGCTGAGGAAATGTATCAGGCCGTGGCGAACTACCTTCCACGCATGGAGGCCGCCGTCTTCGCCGCCGCCGTCGCCGATTACACCCCCGCGGTATCCGCCAAGCAAAAGATTAAGAAGAGCGGCGAGACCCTTTCGCTCGATCTCGTGAAGACGAAAGATATTCTAGGATCCGCACGCGATGAGATGGCATTTACTGGATTTCTAGTAGGTTTTGCTGCAGAGACGGAAAACGTCGAGTCCAACGCCCGCATCAAGCTTGAGAAGAAAGGCTGCGACCTCGTCGTCGCCAATGACGTCTCTCGCAGCGACATCGGATTCGACTCCCACGAAAACGAAGCCCTTTTAGTTTTCCCCGACCGCACTGAGCTTTTTGGCAAAGCACCCAAGCACGATCTCGCGATCCATCTTGTGTCCATGCTGGGAGGTTGATGGTGGGATTGGCTGCGAAAAATTCGGAGGGGCAATCATTCATCGTCTTCTGTTGGCGCAAGGGATAGGGTGTAGGCGATTAGATCCCATATCTTTTCCGACCCAAGTGCTTCGAAGTAGGCAGGCATGGGCGTGCCGTCCATACCGGTGGCGAGGGTTCGGAAGATATTGCGTGGCTCCGGCCCACTACGTAGTCCCGGCTTTGTTAGGTCGGCCGGGGGGGGATGGGTCTTCCTGCGAAGTCGCGGAGACCTGCGGCGGCAGAGCCGTTTCCTTTTGCATCGTTTCCATGGCAGGTGGCGCAGTGGCTGGTGAAAATTTTCTTCCCAGCGGTGATGTGCGGTTTGGCAGTTGCTAGCTGCGCGAACCATTCAGGAACGTGCGGAATAGCTATGGGTTCGGCGATACGATCGGGATCTTTCCAGCGTTTCGAAAAGGCTTTGATATACAGGATCAGCGCTTTGATTTCGCCATCATTCAGTGTATTAAATATTGGCATCGTGGATCCAGCTATCCCGTGGCGGATCGTTCGAGCGAGATCCGCATCGGTGGGCTGGAAGCCCGGAGGCGTGCTTCGGAATTTAAAAATGCCATCCCGGAAATTTCTGGGAGGGATTGGGACATCTTTGGCAAGCGGTCCATCACCTTTCCCGGTTTTGCCGTGGCAGGTGGCGCGGTTATTCTGAAAGAGGAACTCCCCTCGCATGTAAAGTCGTAGCTCATTGCGTTCACCCTCTGCATGTGCCGGGTGGGTGGCCAGGGAGAGGAGTATGGCAATGACGAACCGGATGGACATAGATCTTATGCCTCTTCCGCAAAAACTGTAGGTGGAAGAGGCCATAAGCATTACAATACCCGACGGCGTAGTTGAAATTGAAAATTCATCCTTTTTCCGATTCAACAGTCCCCTGGAAGGCAAAAGCATCCTCGGTTCCGATCGCCCGGAAAAACGCAACACCGACCCCATTCGCGGCGCTCAAGAAGGACTCGGTGCACCCAGTGACTTCGCAAACCAGCCCGCTCCCTCTTTCGGTGCTGGCGACACCCGCGAACCTGAACTCTCGAAACTTTCTGCCAACGCAGAACCGAATAAAGTAAAACGCGAGCTTATCAAACGCCCCGGCACCACAGCTGATGCCGCACCGGAAGCCGACACCCCGTCCCCCCCGGAAATCTACGTCCACAAACGCGGCCCTGCCGGTTCCGCCTGCTACACCTGTAGGGGTAAAGGCTACGTTTTCCAGCCCACCACCGGCTCCACCGGTGACAACCACAAATGCCCGGTCTGCGGCGGCGACGGGCGCTACTAATTTGTAAAAATCACTGAAGATGCGGGCTGTCGGCTAGGCGTGTGCAAAATTCGCGATGATCCATACCCTTTGAAGGGAGCGGGGAATGGAACTGTTGAGAAAACGGACTTTTCCGTATGGTCGCTTGGGAATGGGGTCGGGACGCCTACCTTCGCTGCTCCTCTCCGCGGCCATCGGAAGCCTTTTTCTCAAGACCTTAAAAATCCCCATTCGTCAGATTAAGGTTTTCTGGGCACGAGCACTACCGCCCCGATGGCGATGATTGATCTTTCCTCGGCGCCTACTGTGGCACCGATAACTGTGGAGGTTTCCGAAAACCTCTCCATGTGGAAAAAAGCGCCTCTGTCATCTCTTGATACGGGAGCGAAGCCTCTTCCTGCAGAGTTTCAAGGGAAGGTGAACGTGTGCAACTCGGGTCAATGGAGAAGTTCGTCCGGCTAAGGGCTGATGCGCCTTATACACCCGCGAGCTGAGCGAGCATGGCGGAGGCGAGGGAGAGCACGAGCAGGAAGCCGCACATGTCGGTGCAGGTAGTGAGGATGGGGCCGGAGGCGAGGGCTGGATCCACTTTCATACGCTTGAGGAAAAGCGGGACGAGGCCGCCCAGGAGGACTGAGAGGATGGTATTGAGCGAGAGGGCGATCGCGACCACTAGGCCGAGGTAGATGTTTCCTTTCCAGAGGTAGGCAGTGAAGCCGAGTAGGAGACCGAGTACGAGGCCGTTGATGATGCCTACGGCACCTTCTTTTATGACCACGCGCCAGTAGTCGCCAGGGCGGAGAATGCCGAGTGTGAGCTCCCGAATGGAGACGGCTACGGCCTGGTTCCCCGAGCAGCCGGACATGTCGGAGACGATGGGAAGGAAGACTGCGAGCGCGATAACTTCCTTGAGGGTGGCTTCATTCGCGGCGATGATGGAGGCGGCTGCCATGTTCAGCACGATGTTCGGGCCTAACCATGAGAGGCGCTTGATGCAGCGGCTCTTTAGATCCATGGAACGGAGTTCCTCACCGTTTACGATACCGCTGGAGGCAAGGAACATATCGGCCTGATCCTCGGCGTGCTCGTGGCGGACGGCGTCGCGCGGGACGACTCCGAGCAGGTGCCCTTCCGCATCGACGACGGGGAAACCGAAGAAGTTTTTCTTTTCAAAAAGCTCCACGAGGTCCTCAAGCGGCATGGAATCGATGACGGTGAGAGGATGGCGTATCATCAGCTCGCTGACGGGGATGCTGCGTGGGGAGAGCACGAGGTCGCGCAGGCGGAGGACTCCCTTGAGTATTTTCTTTTCATCGATGACGTAGAGGTATTGCACGTCGCGGTCGGTGTAGTCCTCCGCGTGCTCTCCGAGATCCGCGATAACTTCGCCGACGGTGGAGGTTTGCTGGAAGGTGACGGGGCCGCCGCGCATGAGGGAGCCGGCGCAACCGTCCTCATACTCCAGGCGGCGCTGCATCTCTTGGCGGTCTTCACTGTCGGAAACCTTCGCGATGATTTCCTCCGCATCGTCGTCGTCGAGTTCGCGGAGGAGGTTTGAGCTTTGTTCTGAGGGGAGGAAGGCGAGGATTTCGGCGGCTTCCTCAGTGGGGAGATCTTCGATGATTTCCACTGCCTGCGCTTCCGCGAGGTGGGAGAGGAGTTTTGCCCCGTCCTCCGCGCCAAGTATGTGGATGAGAGTTTCGCATTTCTCATGAGAGATGCGCGACATGGCGCGCCGCTGGTCTTCCCAGTCGAGCAATTTGATGGCTTCGAGGGCGGCGGTGCCATCGCGGGCTTTGATCGCATCGTCGAGGGAGTTGAGAGCCTCTTCCACGGATTGCTTGGTCTCAAGTTGGAAGGTGGTCATCTACCAACTACCTTTCATCGCTGCAGCGACACGTCAATCTGCGAAAGGATGATAACGGACGGGTTGGCCGTCTTCTTCCTCATGCATGTCGGGGAGATCTTCGTTCGGCTGGCGGATCTGGTCTTCCACGTTCCCCGCATTATCGAAGGCAGTGATGTGGAAAAGGGCGTCGCCTTCATCGGCAAGCCCTTCGCTGTTCCGGCCGATGACGATACCGTTGGCGGTGGAAATAACGGGCGAGCCATCGCCGCCACCGATCGGGGGCACTACGAGCCCGAGGGTGTCGCCTTTGGAAACGGTTTTTCCCAGAGCCACAAGTGGAATGAAGAGTCCGCCAGAAGGGCGCGCTCCCAGCGGCTGCTGTGGGATAAAACTCCTTCGGTGCGGTTCGGGTTGGATTTGCTTTCCGGGAGCATTCTCAGAAAACGCATTGCGGCGATGACGTTGAACCGCGAAGGCGCAAAGGAGGATTGTTGGATATGACTGCGCCATATTACCTCCCCCCAAGCTTTCTGAGTGACCCATTGGGTGATTCGGCAGGAAAGCAGGGAATTTCGGTGTTGCCCGGCGGGAAGGAAATTTCCAGCATCCGGCATGTCGAAATACGCAGGTGAAGAGGTGTTGGTGGTGGAGCGGGATTTGCTGGAGGGGCTTGGGATGTTCGAGGGGCTGAAGGCGGAAGGTGTGGATGATGCGGTCGAGTTGCTGCTGAGGGAGGATAGCCATTTTTTCCTAGATCGTGCGGCAGCGGAGGATGATCCCAGCCACAAGCAACTGATCCCGTATTGCATTTTTAAATGCGGAGACCGGGTGCTGCACTACACACGCGGAAAGGCCGGCGGGGAAAATCGGCTGCACGCGAAGCTTTCTGTCGGGGTCGGAGGCCACATCAATCCGGTGGACATGGGCGAGGGGAGGAAAGGTGCAGCAGCCTACTACGCGGCGGTGCAGCGGGAGCTGGATGAGGAGCTGGAAATAAGCTGTGATTATGAAATGCGCATCATCGGGTTACTGAATGATGAGTCGAACCCGGTGGGCCAAGTTCATCTCGGCGTGGTGCATCTGGTGGAACTGGAATCGGAGGAAGTTTCCTCAAATGAGGATGCACTGACAGATCTTTCCTGGGCGACGGTGGAGGAGCTCAACGGGGAACTCTACGAGAGACTGGAAACATGGAGCCAGTTCTGCGCGAAGCAGCTTGCACAAGGGGTGTGATTTTGTCCTTTTGAAAAGGACAAAAAATCGCGGTCCTCATCCGCAGAAAATGTGTTTTTGCGGGAACTCCATTCAGACCCCATTCTCTAATCTGCGGAGTTAGCGATAACGGGTGGCTCTTCCTGCGCCTATTCGCTCAATGAACCTGTGTTCCAGAAGTCGTTTGGCCGAGGCTTCAATAGTTCGGGCCGGCAGGTCAAAAGCGCCAATGAGATCTGCTCTGGTAAAGACGTCTTCTTCTCGGGATCGAACCCAGTTAGGAACTTATCTATCTTCATTTTCGAGGACTGACCCCACCGACTAAAAGCAGAGAGCAGAGAGCAGAGACATTAGACATTCCGAAGCCTGATCGCGTGGGGCAAAGCCCTTTACGCGACCATTGATCCAGCTTCCAATCCTCACGAACGCGACCGTGCCCCATCACTTCTTAAGTCCAAAAGACCTTCGCCGACTCGCGCCCCGCTTTTAACTTCAAGCGGAGCCGGTGATTCTCCATCCACTCAAGAAAGACCAAAAACGCCGCGCGCTCCCGCTCTGGCAGCCCCCGATAAGCCGCAAGATCCTTCCGCCAACACCACCTCGAAACGAACTGAGTCATGAACGATAAAAAGCAAGAGGTGTTCAAAAGATCAATATAAAAATTATTCAAAAGAACAATAAGCCCTTTACGCGGGACTTGTGGAGTGGGGCGAAGCTCTTTACGCTAAGTGCGTATATCAGGGACTCAGAAATTGGATTGACCAATCGGCACTAGCGAATACGATATGCGCACTTAGACAGGGAGAATCCCTGGAAAATTAAAGAGAAACGGCTGCATTTGACCTTCTGAGGAGCCTCAGATAGACAAATTAAGCCAGACTCCTCATGATACTAATAAAGACTGTTC
>CAJJBR010000042.1 GCA_905182475.1 Akkermansiaceae bacterium
AATAAACATGCATATTGGTTCGAAAGCGAGGTATCAATGACTGATTTCACAGCACCGTGAACCTGGGATTGGAGTGCCTCGACTGAGCCCGACCATGCCCAATAGGCGGAGATGAACGGACGGGTGAAGACCTCGATATGCTCCGGGAGTGCTAGAACCGCTCCGGAGAGTGGGAGCTGGAAACCGACGAGATAGATTGAGAGTAAGGACGCCTGCTCTGCCGTGCGCATCAGGGCGGAAATGGCGAGACAGACGGAAGTCATGGAAGCATTGATCAGTAGTAGGAATATGGCGTGTTCGAGGAACTCGCCTCGGAATGCCCCGAAGATATTCACAAAGAAGGCCATCCATAACGATTGTGCGATGACTAGACAGGATAGGAATGCTATTTTTGAAAACAGATAGGCCATGGGTCGTAACCCCCCGAATTTCTCTTTCTCGTAAATCGGTCTTTCCCCGGCGATTTCCCGTGCGGAGTTGTTCGAACCCATCAGCGCGAGCAGCACGACTTGGAACATAATGATGCCCGAGATCGCGGAGCCGACTTTTGCTTGATCCGACCGGACTGCTTGCTGTTCCTGGATCTCGGCAGCAATGTTGTCCTGCCGGACGTCTGAATAGCGTTTGATGTTTCCGGATGCCTTGTTGCTGAAAAGGGTTACGAGTAAGGGGAAACAGATCAGGATGGCGATTTGAAGGAAAACTTGGCCGCGATCTCGGAAAAAGATTCGCCAGCGGCGAGAAAGTAGGGTGGCGAACTGTGAGAAAAAGCCCGGGAGCTGTGTCTCTGGATGGTCGTCGATTTCGTCGTCCCCATCTTCGGATTCCGTTTCAGTCGGCTTGGGTTTTTCAAGGTGGAGATCACCGTTTGCGATGAGCCGGTCACGGTTTTTCTCCAGCATCCCATAGTAAGAATCACTGTGTTTATCCCAAGACTCCTGCCAACGGTCGGATGCTTGGCTGGCGAGACGGGGATAAACTTCCTCGGTGTCCTTGACGGAAAAGTAGTGGTTCAGGCGCTCTGGCGGACCGTGGAAGGCGACCCGACCTTCATGAAGGACGAGGATGGAATCATAAAGCTCGAGGTGGGCGAGGGAGTGGGTGACGGAAAGGACGATGCGCCCGTCCTTGCGGGAAAGATCGTGGAGTAGGCGGACGATTTCCCGCTCGGAGCGTGGATCGAGTCCAGAAGTGACCTCGTCGCAGAGGAGGAGTTTGGGATCGGAGACAAGCTCCATGGCGAGGCCGAGTCGGCGTTTTTGTCCACCGGAGAGAACTTTAACCGTGCGGTCGCTGATCGGGCCGAGGCCGGTTTCCTCAAGAACCCGGTCAATACGGTGGTCGAGCTCAGTAGTGGACTTGCTTTTTACACGGAGGCAGGTGGCTGCTTCCACGGATTCATCTACGGTGAGCGGATCGTAAGCGATGGAAAACTGGGGGACGTAGCCGATCTCCGACGGTTCGAAATCGGCATCTTCGGAAAGGTTGCGACCTTCCCAATAGAGGGAGCCGTCAGATTCGGGATTCAGCCCCGCAATCGTTTTCAGAAGGGTGGTCTTGCCGCAGCCTGAGGGGCCGACGATTGCCATGAAATGCCCTTTGGGTACCTTAATTGAAACCTGATCGACGAGGTTCACATCCTCGCCGTCCTTCCTGATTGTGAAACAAACGTCCTTGAGCTCTAGCACGAAAAAAATGGGGTAAGGATATGGAAACGTTGGGATAGCGGTCGGTCTATCGGAATCTTCAAATTTCGTGAAAAAGTTTCTAGCGAATCATCAGGCTTCGAGGGGGACGATGCGGATTTTAGAAGGTTTACCGCTGTTGATGTTGCCGAGGAGGGTGTCCTTCGGAGCTGTTGTGGCGTTTTCACCGGGATCAAGAGCGTTGCGGAGTGCACCTTCCACGAGTTGTCCGCAATGGATTTTCATCGGAGGGAGAGTTCCTAGGTCACCAGCAAGCTCCTGGGCACTGAGTTGGCGGGCTTCCTCTGCCGTTTTCCCTTTCAGTAACTGAGTGGCGATGGAGGCGACGGCGATCGCCGTCTGGCAGCCGAATGCCTGGAAGGATGCACGGTCGATGACCTTCTTGCCGTCTTTCTCGGAAAATTTAAGCCACATCCGCATCATATCGCCGCAATCGGGCGATCCCACGGTGCCCACGGAATCCGCGTCCACCATTTCTCCCTGGTTGCTTGGATTGGCGAGGGCTTCCTCGATTTTTCCCTCAAAATTGCTCATACGCAGACTGTGAAGTGGCGCGGCGGGAATTTCGAGAGGAAATATCAATTGGCCACAATCACATCTCAACGCCCGAACGAGTCGTAATACTCCTTAGTATAATTTTCGAAGCGTTTGATGAGGGCGGCGTTCTTTTTCTCCTTTTCCGTGAGTCTATCGGAAATGTCCTGGCTGATGGCCATGTACCAGTCCAGTTGGTCGAAGTGTTTACGCATGTCCGCGAGTTTGAAGCTGTATCCGTGGCGGGCGTAGATCTCGTTACGCATGATGCGGAGGTCAGCGGGGCGGATGTTTTCCACGTCCTTTTCGGTGAGGAGGCGGGAGGAGGATTGCGGGTATTCCCCGGCATTGGGATCGTATTTGTATGCGCGCGATGGGAGGACAAAAACACGCTCGGCGATTTTCTTCGTATCGTTCGGAATCCAGACCCCGGCTAGGTCGTTGGATTCTCTAGAGTAGATCATTTTGAAAAGGCCATCGTCTGGGCGGTTGCCTGGCTCGCGGGCGATGATCTGAAATCCTTCGTCGGATGCTTTGAACGAGCCGCTGAAGGCGCGTTCGTTGCCACCAACGATGCTGTATCCGGTAACCGTTTCACCGATGATGCGGTCGATACAGATGGTGATTTTCTTGCCTCCAAAGTCGCCGACGAAAGTTCCCTTCATCGCGGCTGCTTCAGCTTTGGGAACAGAAACGTCGATATCGGTCTCCTCGGCGTGAACTGTGGGAAGTCCGAGGACAAACAATGATGCGCAGAGCAGGATGAAAATTTTCATAGTTTCAGTTATTTTGATCTGGCTAAAATCAATGCGAAAACGGATTCATTTGCAAGTGAATGATGAGGAGCGCTAAAGGAAGAATAAAGGGTTTCAGGGCGCTCGCATGGCTCGTGGCGATGGGTGCGCTAGCGTTTTTCAGTTGGCTGATGTTGCGAATCACCTTGGAATACTGGCCGATGCGCAGTGATGCGGGGTTTCTTCAGATCAAGCAGCAGTATCTTGGGATCAAACACTGGGAGGCGGCTTTTTGGATCCATGTCTTCACAAGCATGCTACCGCTACTGGCGGGGTTCACCCAGTTCGCCCCGTGGATTTTAAAGAAGCACTCCAGACTCCACCGCGCGATGGGGAAGGTGTATATCTTTACCGTTTGTTTCGTCACCGGACCGGCGAGCCTGGTGATGGCCTTCTATGCAAACGGAGGCATTACCTCGCGGATCGCTTTCGCCACTCTCGCTGTTCTTTGGCTTGTGACTACGGCTGTGGGTTGGAGGAAAATCGCTGGGCGTGACTGGAGGCGCCACCGGGAATGGATGATTCGCAGCTACGCCCTGACTATTTCCGCGATCACGCTCCGGGCATGGAAATATCTGATCGTAATGGCTTTCGAACCTGCGCCGATGGATGTATATCGTCTGGTGGCATGGCTTGGTTTCGTGCCGAATATCCTTTTCGCGGAATGGTGGATCAGGGGGACGCGGAAAAAGGCTCGAAAGGACTAGCGCCGGGTTGTTGACGTGAAAGATTTGGCAGATAGAATCCGTCTAAGAGTTTCACTCGTTACAAAATTATGAAGACACTAGGGACATTGTCCGTGATATTATCATCAGCAGCGTTGGGATGGACTCCCTCCGAGGAGCCTCCGCACATGCCGCTGAATTCGTTCGTTTTGCCGGAAGGTATGGAAGTCGTTCCGTGGGCGACTTCCCCCCTGCTTCACAATCCAACCAACATGGATGTGGATCACCTCGGCAGGATCTGGGTCACCGAAGGCGTGAACTACCGCAGAAAGTTGGGTCGTCGTCCCGGTGGTGACCAGATCGTGATCATCGAGGATACGGATGGGGACGGGAAGGCGGATAAGAGTTCGGTTTTCTGGCAGGACAAGGAACTGGTCGCGCCTCTCGGGATCGCGGTGTTCGACAACGTAGTCATGGTTTCCCAACCTCCGAATCTTCTCAAGCTCACCGACAAGAACCGTGACGGGAAATTTTCCGAAGAGGACGGTGATACCAAGGAGATTTTCCTGACCGGTTTCAACGGTAAGAACCATGATCACTCACTGCATTCAGTAACGGGAAGTCCGGACGGGAAATGGGTTTTTAACCAAGGCAATACCGGGGCGATGTTTACTGACAAGGAAGGAAAGACCTTTAAGTTCGGTGGCACGTATGTGGACGAGCATTTCTCGAAATACGTGGCCGACGTGAGAGCGATTGCCGGACTAGTTTCCGATGACGGCTTTTCCTACAACGCGGGCGCGGCTTTCCGAATCAATCCAGACGGCACTGGCGTCGAGGTGATCGGGGCAGGCTTTCGCAACTCTTACGAGCAGATCACGAACTCCTACGGGTTCGTATTTCAAAACGACAATGACGATCCTCCGGCCTGCCGGGTGTCGCACATGATTGAGCATGGTAACGCAGGTTACTTTTCCCGGGATGGGAAGCGGTCATGGCGTGCCGACCTACGCCCCGGCCAAGACACTCCGACCGCCCATTGGCGTCAGGACGACCCCGGCACCATGCCATCCGGCGATGTTTACGGCGGTGGATCTCCAACTGGTGTCGCATATTATGAAAACGGCGCGATGGGCGATGATTTCATCGGGACGCTTCTCTCCTGTGAGCCGGGACGAAACGTGGTTTTTTCCTACCAACCGGAAGTGGATGGCGCGGGCTTCAAGCTCGATCGTCACGACTTTGCTACCACCAACCCGGAGAAGGAATTCGATGGCTCTGACTTCGTCGGAGGAACCAAGAAGAAATTTGATCCGAAGGCAAATAAGGAAGACATCTACCAGTTCCGTCCATCCGATGTGATGGTCGGAGTCGATGGCGCGATCTATATCGCCGACTGGACCGACTCCCGTGTAGGCGGTCATGACACCCGTGACGATGCAGCGTCTGGGGTTATTTACCGGATTGCTCCGAAAGGCTTCAAATCGGTGGTTCCGAAGGTTGATCTATCCACAACGGAAGGTTGTGTAGCCGCTCTGAAATCCCCGGCGAACAACATTCGTTGGACTGGTTTTGATAAATTGAAGAAAGACGGTGCCGCCAGCTACGACGCGGTTGTGAAAGTTCTCGAAGACAGCAACCCTTATGTCTCAGCCCGCGCCATCTGGCTTTTGCCTTATCTCGGTGAAAAAGGAATGGCGAAACTCGACGCGCTGATCGCTAGCAAGGATGCGAAAGTCCGCCTCACGGCATTTCGTGCCGTGCGCCGTGCGGATACGGACGCGCTCCCTTACGCGAAGAAGCTCGCTTCCGACGAATCCCCGCTGGTGCGTGCCGAAGCCGCGATGGAAATGAGATACCGTAGCTGGGATGAGGCAAAAGACGTGCTCATTGCCGTAGCAAAAGGTTACGATGGTAAGGATAGATCCTACCTTGAATCACTCGGCCTAGGTGCCGGGCACCATACGGAGCAACTCTGGAGCGCACTGAAGGAAGAAATGAAGCCGGGCGAGGCTAAGGCATGGTCCGACACTTTCGCCCGTCTGACATGGCGTATGATGCCGGAGGCTGCGGTTTCTGGATTGGCCGAGCGAGCCAAAGACTCAGGACTTTCGGATGCGGCGCGGAAGCTCGCAGTCGATTCCATTGCCTTCATCAACGCAAAGGAATCCGCCGATGCGCTTATCTCACTCGCCGCCGACGGTTCGCCCGTCCGCGAACAGGCTGTCTGGTGGCTGCGCAACCGCAACCAAGGTGAGTGGTCTTCCATGGGTCTTCAGAAAGTTCTTGAGGAAAAAAATATTCTCAAAAAGAAGGTGAAAATTCAGGCGATCACTGTCCCGGCGAAACCTAAGAAACTGAATTTCTCAGTGAAAGAAGTTCTCGCGCTGAAGGGTGATGGAGCAAAGGGCAAGCAACTCGCAGGTCGCTGCGTGATGTGCCATCAAGTTGACGGACAAGGAGCTGAATACGGGCCGGCTCTCAAAGGCTTCGGACAACGCCAGCCGGCGGAGATCGTAGTCCGTTCCATCGTCGATCCATCGTTCGATATCTCACACGGCTTCGAGGGTAAGACCCTCCAGCTAAAGAACGGTGATCGGATCGATGGACAGATCCTTTCCGAAGGGAAGACCATCAAGATTCGCTCTACCGGTGGCGTGACCCAGGAAGTGCCGAAGGGAATGATCAAAAGCCGCAAGGCTATGGATCGTTCGCTAATGCTCAGCGCCGACCAGCTCGGACTCAGCGCCCAAGATGTAGCGGACATCGTCGAGTGGATGAAAACCTACTAGATTTCCGGTAGCTTGATTTACTAATGGCCGCGGGATTGTCCTGCGGCCATTTTTCTTGGATAGGAACCGCGATTTAGAAATCGCGACAACCCCGACAAAATACCGGCAAAGTTCTCTCCCGTAGCAGTCGCGATTTCTAAATCACGGTTCCTTTCCCGCTTACGCTGCTTTTCTCAGCAGAGCCACCATCACCCCTTGAATGATCAGTTCGTCAACGGGGATGAGATCGGGAAAATCCGAATTCTCGGCCTGAAGGTATAGTTTCCCTTTGTTGGAAACGTAGCGTTTGAGGGTTGTCTCGCCGTCGATAAGGGCTGCGACGATGTCGTTGTTACGCGGTTCGCGTTTCTCAAGAACTACGGTGTCGCCATCGCAGATGTGGGCGTCGATCATCGATTCGCCTCGAACCACCAAGGCGAAGGTGTCGCGTTTTCTGGCAATCCCGAGTGTAGCCACGTCGATTGAGATGCAGCCTTCCTGTTCTTGCTCAGCACCCTCTGCGAAACCAGCGGCGATGCGACCGTAGATGGGGATATCGCAGATTTCAGCGCGATCGAGATCTTCCGGAAAGATGACCGCCCGGGCTTTCCCGGCCAAGCGCTGGATCACTCCTTTTTTCTCCAAGGCACGGAGGTGGCTCATCGCAGCAGTCTGGCTGGCGAAACCGAAGTAGTGCTGAATCTCCCGCGTGGATGGCATGATGCCGTTCTCGCGGTGTGACATGCGGAGGTAGTCTAGAATTTCGATCTGCCGTGAAGTGAGGTTGTGTGCCATGGGATATTGAACAGTGTTCTTGAGAACAAGATGCCGCGATTCCCACTCCCGGTAAAGGGAAATCTTTTACGCCACCTCGACGACGAGATTGATCTCTACGGAAACGTTTAGTGGAAGCGCCGCGGCTCCGAGGGCGGTGCGGGAGTGTTTGCCGCGCTCCCCGAAGATCTCTAAGAGAAGTTCCGAGGCACCATTAATGACGGCGGGATGGCCGTAGAAATCCGGATCGGAGTTCACAAATCCGTTCAGTGCGACGATTTGTTTCACGTTGTCGAGTGAGCCGATGGCTTCTTTGATGACCGCGAGTCGGTTCAGAATGATGATTCGAGATGCTTCGAGCGCTTGCTCGACGGAGCAGGCGGAAGGGACTTTTCCTAGGATTTTCACGTCCCCATCGATTGGCAGACCTCCGGAAAGGAAGAGAAGGTTTCCGCTGCGAACATAGTTCACGTAGGCGGCGATAGGAGCTGGCACTACAGGAAGTTTCAGTCCGAGGGATTCAATTTTTGCGAGAGTGTTATCTGACATGTGCGCAAACTCTAATTTTCAAACGTTAAACTTCAAGCAAGATGGAACCGATTCGGGGAGTTGGAAAAAATTGCGAGGCTAGTTCAAGATCGCTTGTGCGGTTCAAAAAACGCTTCATCTTCGCCACCATGAAACGAGTTCTGACCGTGTGCATCCTGCCTCTTCTCCTGTCTTCGCAACTCCATGCGGATTTAAAATCCGAGTTGGTTCAGAAAGGTCTCGATCGTCCGGTTTGGGCGGGCGCGCCGGATTCCGTAAAAGGGAAGCTCTGGATCATGGAGCAGGCCGGAACCATTTGGATCGTGGATTTGAAAACTGGGGAACGTTCCAAAGAGCCTTTTCTAGAAATCACCGACAGAGTCACTCGAAAGGGGAATGAGCAAGGGCTGCTAGGACTTGCCTTCGCACCGGATTTCGAGAAAAGCGGCACCTACTATATCAGTTACAACAAAAAGGGTGGCGACTCGCGCATCGTTCGCTACGTGACGAAGGACGGCGTGACCACTGATCCGGATAGCGGCGAGACGATCCTCGAATACAAGCAACCCTACGGAAATCACAACGGCGGCTGGCTCGACTTCGGCCCCGATGGGATGCTCTGGATCGGGACTGGTGACGGTGGCGCGGGCAACGATCCGAAATCCCGTGCGCAGGATGTGACCCAGTATCTTGGCAAAATACTCCGTCTCGATGTCTCCGGCTCCAAGGGTTACACAATTCCGAAGGACAACGGTTTCGCCAATGTGAAGGATGCTCTTCCGGAAATCCATGCGATCGGTCTCCGCAATCCATGGCGTTGTTCGTTCGATAGAGAGCGTGGTGACTTCTGGATCGGCGATGTCGGTCAAAACGCTTGGGAAGAGATCAATGCGGTTCCCTTCGGCAAGACCGGAGGAATGAATTTCGGCTGGAGACTACGTGAAGGGGATGTTGAGACACCGAAGAAAAAAATTGGTGGTAAGAAGCCGAGGGCCAATATCGAACCGGTGTATGTCTACGCACATGGCAGTGGTCCCACCGAAGGTCTTTCAGTGACCGGGGGCTATGTCTATCGCGGTTCGGAAATGAGAGGATTCAAAGGTCGCTACATTTTCGCAGACTATCAGAACCCTCGCATCTGGTCGTTTGTTCTGAAAGGCGGCAAGGCATCGGATTTCAAAGACCACACCAGCGTACTCCAGCCCGAAGGCGGTCGCATCAATCTTATCTCGTCTTTCGGAGAAGATGCAGATGGGGAAATCTACCTCGTCGATCTCACGGGTTCTGTTTACCGGATCACGGGGGAATAGGTGCCGCGATCCAAAGCTTTTGTCCCAACTGGACTTCGAGCTACCTCACCAGTCATTACAGGTTTGCGCCCCAAGCGATTTTTGCCTCCCATCCCTTCCCAGACGAATCCACAATCTCCACACCTCCTGCAAATCAGTGATCAGAGCTGGGCTTCGTTCGCCTGAGCTGTTTTTACACAGGATTTACTGACAGGGAACTTCGATTGGGTAGGATGTGAGGATGAAGCTTGTTTGTGTTACTGGGTATTTGCTCCTCCAGTGGGTCCGTCGGTTTCGCCGCAGGTCATACGGGTGGCCCTGGAGTCAGAGGAGGCGTCGGTTAGGCAGAAGGCGATTCATCTGATCATGTCGTTGCCTGAATGGCGTAACCGAGATGTGGTGGAGACGCTGGGAGGGTATTATTTAGGGAAGCGGTTTCTAAGACTCACTTCTATGAGGGCGCTGAAGATTCCGGACAATCTTCCGTTGCGCTTCGCGCCCGATGGGTCGGAACTGCAGATCCCCTTCAACAAGATGAGCTTTGTGGAGGGGCTGAATTACTTGCTGAAGAACCCATCTACCATTTGGGTGAACATCACCGTGGGTGAAGCGATCACCGCACTTTGGCGCCATGCGCCCGAGGCGGTGGATCGCAAGCCATTGTGCGGCTGCTGAAGCACCATTCCGAGAGCGTGCGCATGGCGGCGGCGAAGGTGTTGGCCCACTCAGATCTGCGCCCATATTTCTATCACGGGCTCTTTCAGATGATCCGAGATGAGAAGACGCCGCTGGCGGAGAGGAAGAAGGTGATGGAGGAGCTCACGAGATCGTCTCGACGCAATCAGGGTTTCTATCAGTATGTTCAATTACTGAGCACAATCGCCATGAATGAAAAAGCCGCGCTGGACATGAGAAAGGCCGCGCTGACCCACCTTGGCGGGTTGGTCAGAGCCAATACCGCAGAGGTTCTTACCCGGCACTACACCGATCCCATCTACAAATTTTACCTGAGTTATGTGATCACCGATCCAGCGAGTGAGAAGTATGGCGAGTTTGACCGATTGCGTGCCGGAGAATTGGCTGATTCCCTTTTGCAATTGCATCAAGAGCTGGTGGAGCATCATGCCTACATTCGCGAGAAGGATGAGGCGATGCGGAAAAATAAGTGCATGTTAGATCTTAAAGTGGAACGTCGGGAACAGATCGCGCTGTTGCATGACAAGCAGCAGCCTGCTGGTGTGCGCTTCAAGGCATTGTTGATGGTGGGAGGTTCGAGTGGCGATCATTACCCCTCGGAGGTTGAGCGCTTTCTGCTGGATGCTGAGAATCATGTGCCGCTTCGGAAACGGGCGCAGTACATTCTGAACCGGTTCATCAACGGGGAGCATGCGGCGCAGAATGGAACCGACTTGCGACGATTCGCTAGAGCGCTTAAAGCGGTCAGTGAGCAGGACTCAGATCTGCGCGTTTGCAGAAGCGCGAAGAATCTATTGGATTCACTGAGAGTCAGGAATCCTGGTTTACTGTTTGATCCGGAGTATCCGCATGGATGGGGGCGAGTGGGTGTGAAGATCGATAAGGAAAACCAAATGTTTCATGCCCCATGGGGTGAACACGTCGATAGCTTGCGGTGCCGTGTCCGTGCCGTCCGGGAAGGAAATAGCCTTACATTTTTTGCGATCATCAAGAATACGAATGCCTCTGACAAGCTGCTGTCCAATGGGCAGCCTGATTCATTGAAGAGTGATTACTATGAGCTCTCTCTGTGGATGCACTCGGAAGACACGGTCGTTAGGATCGGGGGCGCAGAAGGCCAGGGAGACATCAAGGTGCCTGCTGGTGAAGAGATCCTATGCCACTTCCCCATGCCCGATAGTGTGATGCGGATGCCGAAGGATGATGCGCTGCAATTCTCCTGCCGACTCGTTGCCGAGGGCTCGACGAAACCGTCCAGGGATCCGAAGGTGGCTTCCGTCTGGCACGGCGACATTCGCTCCGACCGATTGCAGATCGGTGGGGAGGTGGAGTGAAGAACCTGAGCTTTGCTCAGTAGTGGAAAGTGATCAGTAAGTAGTGATCAGAGGTGAGATTTCGCCGTTTGGATATCTACACTCTGACCCGCCAATTTTACTTTAACTCTGTTTGGTGCCAAGTTTAACATTGTTCTCGGATTCGCCTGTCGATGAGTAGTGTGAAACTCGTTAATAGGGTAAGCGTCTTTCGTTCGACCACTTTGAAGACTTCGGCTAGTGCGCTCCTTGTGGTGCTTGGTTTTCTGTGATGAGCGGATGCAGGTTTTTGTGGGCTGTCGTGAGGTTGTTGTCTTCTTGGAAGACGTTATCAGCGAGAGCGCGAGCCTCGCGGATGAGTTCGATGTCGGTGATGAAGTCGGCGAAGCGGAGATCGGTCAGGCCGGATTGGGCGGTGCCAAGGAGGTCACCGGGGCCGCGAAGCTGGAGGTCGGCTTCGGCGATTTCGAAACCGTCGGAGGTTTTTTCGAGGATGGAGAGTTTCTCGATGGCTTCGGGGAGTTTTGAATCGGTGAGGAGGATGCAGTAAGACTTGTGCTCACCGCGTCCGATGCGGCCGCGGAGCTGGTGAATCTGAGCCATGCCGAAACGCTCGGCGTGGTGGAGGATGAGGAGATTTGCATTTGGGACATCGACGCCGACCTCGATGACGGTGGTGGCGACGAGTACTTGGAGTTTGCCGCTTCGGAAATCCTCCATGACTGCGTCCTTTTCCTCGGGGCGGAGCTTGCCATGGATAAGGCCGACGTTTTCCGCGCCAAGGCGCTTTTGCCATTTTGGAAACGCTTCTGTCGCTGACTGGGCTTTCACTTTTTCGCTTTCCTCGACGAGAGGGTAAACCAGATATGCCTGACGGCCTTCCGCGAGCTGGGCTTTCACGAAATCGGTGATGTCTTTCTGCTTCGGCTTGTTGCGGAGGGCGGTGATAATTTTCCCGCGACCGGCGGGCTTTTCGTCGAGCAGCGAGACATCGAGATCCCCGTAAATCGTCATGGTGAGCGAGCGGGGGATGGGCGTGGCAGTCATGACAAGGACGTCGGGGAGAGTGCCTTGCTGGATGAGTGCGGCACGCTGGACGACGCCGAACTTGTGTTGCTCGTCGATGACGACGAGGCCGAGATCGTTGAAGAGTTCTGGATCGTAGAGCAGGGCGTGGGTGCCGATGAAAATGGTTGGTCCCTGGGATTCCGAAGATTCTTCACGCCGTGCGGCGGTGCGGAGGACGATGTTCACTCCGAGGGGAGCTAGCCATTTATGGAAGGTGAGGAAGTGTTGCTCGGCGAGGATCTGGGTGGGTGCCATTAGGGCGGCGTCTGCACCTGAGTCGATGGCGAGGAGCATGGCTGCGAGGGCGACGAAGGTTTTTCCTGATCCGACATCGCCTTGGAGAAGGCGGTTCATCGGGCGAGGTTGGCGCATGTCTGCGATGATTTCCTTGATGGAGCGCTTCTGGGCGTTGGTGAGATCGAAGGGGAGGTCTTCGTAAAAGGCTTTGAGTAGTGTGGTCTTTTTCCCGAGGACGCGGCCGTTGTGTGAGAGGTAGCGTGTGCGCTGCCAGACGACGTTGAGCTGGATTGTGAAAAACGCTTCCAAGGCAAAGCGGCGGCGGGCGGTTTTTCCGGATTCTGCGGAGGTGGAGAAATGGGTTTCCAGCAAGTCGGCGTGGCGAGGGTTCTCCGAAACAGGGTAGGGGAAAGACAGTGAATCGGGGTCGGTAGAGTGGAGGAGGGTGTGGATGAGTTCGCGAAGGCGGCGCTGATTGATGCCGGAAATGTTTTTGTAGATCGGGACGATGCGGCCGAGGTGGATGGTCTCGGTTTCCTCGTCATCTTCGCGGAGGACTTCGAGTTCCGGGTGGTCGATGACCAGCCGACCAGCGGATTCTTTGACTTTCCCGTAGGCGATTACCTGGTGCCCAGCGGCGACAACCTTCGACATGTAGGGCATGTTGAACCAGCGACAGGTGATTTTCCCGGAACCGAAGATGCCGCCTGATCCATCCATGATCACGGCCTCGTAAAAACGCGTTTTACCGAATCCTTTGGTGGTGGCGTCGATGACCCCGCCGGTGAGGCAGACAGGTTTGGCGGTCGGCTGGTTAGGGAAACTGTCGAACTGACGGCGGTCTTCGTAGCGTTTCGGGAAATGGGCGAGGAGGTCGGCTACGGTGCGGAATCCTGCCGATTCAAGGGCATTGATCTCTTTTGAAGAGAGGTTCTCAAGGGTTGAAAGATCGGATTGTCCGGAGATCACGAGATCAGTTTGTCGGGGATGGCGGGATTTTCAACCCAAAGCCGCGCCGGTGTCGATTCCGTGCGAATATTTCGGAAAGTCTAAATGCTTGCGGGATTACTTGGTTCGGGTAGCTTTCCGGCCTTCATCCCATAGCCCATGCCAGATCTTAATACCGTTCTCACAATCATTCTGCTGATCTTCGTCGTGGTGATGCTTTTCAATATCATCATCTTCGTCCATGAACTGGGACATTTCCTAGCAGGTAAATGGCGAGGTCTCCAGATCGACAGATTCCAGATTTGGTTCGGGAAGCCGATTTGGAAAAAGGAAATCAACGGAGTGCAATACGGCCTTGGCTGGATTCCGGCCGGCGGTTTCGTGGCGCTTCCTCAAATGGCTCCAATGGAGTCGATAGAAGGTGGCAACACCACCGGGAAACCGCTTCCGAAAATTTCTCCTCTTGATAAAATTATCGTGGCAATCGCAGGGCCTCTGTTTTCCATTCTTCTGGCGCTTCTCGCTGCTGTAGTGGTTTGGGGAGTTGGGAAACCAAAGGATTTCGTGCCAAGCACAACAGTCGGTTACGTCGCGGAAGGAATGCCTGGAGAAAAAGCGGGCATCCTGCCTGGCGACCTTATTCTTGAAATCAACGGCGAGGAAGTGAACGGATTTGCCGGATCGCTTCAGAGTATCACGGAACGCATCGTTCTGAGCAGTGGCGACAAGATTGTTTTCAAAGTCCAGCGCCCGGGTGTTGATGAACCTCTTACTCTCACCAGCGGCTTCGATACGCCTGATAGCAAGTGGTTCCAGCGTAGCGGGTTGCGTCAGGTCGGCCTTGCCCCGGCGGGACCTGCGACGATAGGGAAAGTTTACAAAAACAGCCCGGCGAGTAAGGCGGGTCTTGAAGCGGGCGATGTGATCGTCTCAGTCGATGGCGTCGATCTCTTCAGTGATATCCAGTTCGCTCAGTATTTAGAGAAAAAGGATTATAAAACCGTCAATCTGGGAGTGAAGAAGGCCAGCGGTGAAATCGTGGAAATGGAACTCACTCCAGAGGCTCCGTTGAAACCCGAGGGCACGACGCCGAAGATCGGTGTTCTATGGGATCAGACCGGAGATGTAGATGTCCGCATTGTCCATCCAAACCCTTTCAGTCAGGTTTTCGACAGCCTGCACATGATGTGGGTGACGATCACGAGTGTCGCGGATCCAAATTCAGATATCGGGGTGGATCACCTCAGTGGTCCAGTCGGGATCGGCCAAATGCTTTACCAGTTGCTGCTCACGGACGACGGCTGGAGGAGGATTCTTGGCTTCATGGTTCTCTTCAATGTGAATCTCGCGGTGCTGAATATGCTTCCGTTTCCAGTTCTTGACGGTGGACACATCACGCTGGCGATCCTTGAAAAAATCGCAGGTAAACCGGTTCAGGCAAAAGCCTTGGAAATCATCCAGACGGCATGTGCGTTGGCTCTCATTTCCCTGATGCTCTACGTCACAAGTAAGGATATTGGCGATAAGCTCGGACGTGGAGGTGGTGGAGGCAAGGAACAGGAAGAAATCATTTTCTCAGCAGAGTGAACGAAACAGCGGATCAGATCAAAGAGGCGGAAACTACAGCCTGTGATCGCTGTGGGAAGTCGTCTTTAGGTGTGATCGGGGATGAAACGCTGTGCGAGACCTGTTACCACGGTCAAACGGCCTGTTGTGGCCGTTTTTGCGAAGACGGGGATTGAAATTCCGGCACTTTTTTCAGAAAAGCAGCAAAACTTACGCGATCACGGTATATGAAGATGTCCGTTTTTGGTTAAAGCAATCACATCGGCGCGAGCGAAACTCCCCCCATTCGCGACCGCCGATCCCCCCCCAATTGCACATTCCCCCAAGAAAGCGTCGGCAGACATTCCCCCCCGGTTGTCTGCCGATTCGTTTTTCTGGGTGTCACTCCACGGTGATCAGCTTGCGCCTGACGTTGGCGAAAATTTCCTTGTTGGATGCCTCCATGGGCTGGCGCGCCCAGATCGAGCAGATTTCCTCGTTGTCCGTGATGTGGGTGTTCTCGCCTTGGAGATGGAGGTCGGGGCCGCGTCGGTCGGCAGTGGTGACTAGAAGTTTGCCGGTTGCGGCATCGAGAACCCGCGCTTCAAAGGAGCAGACCGGGATATTGAGTAGTTTTACCGAAGGGTTGGGGAAATGAGCATCAGTGAGTGCAACTTCGAGAATGAGGGTGTCCGGCTTCGATGTGTCGCGGATTTTGTAAAACAGGCAGATTGGATCGTTGAAGGCGACATTGAGCCGTTTTGTAAAATACTCGGCCAGTTCACGAGCACGTTTTTCGAAGGCTTTTTGATCCTGGAGCTTGGCTGATTTGCTGCGCTCCCAAGTCTCGGTGTGAAGGTATTTCACGGTCACCGGGCGGACGACGATGTTCTTGTATTTGGAGATGTCCAACTCCGGATCGCGCCATGAGTGCTCGAAGGGCAGGCGCGAAATTCGCTCTTTCGTGTCGATTCCGGTGGAGGTCAGAAACGTTGTCGGTTCCAGAGGTTTTACTGCGTGCTCGATGGCGCAGGAAGTGAGAAGCGCGGTGAAGGGGAAAACAACGGCGAAAACAAGAAGGCTGAAAAACGGTTTCACGGAATCGATTATACCAGCGTAGGGCTAGCAGCCGAGGCGAAAGGGTGTCTGCTTTCCTGTGTTTGTCTATTTCTTGTCTGCTACCTCGGTGATGAATCCGAGGATGTCCTGAAGATCGACTTCCGGCGTCTTCATAGCGGCAATGATACGCATTTTCGCGCCGTCTTCGTCTTTCTGGACTGTCCCTCGTTGTCCGGTTTTGAATTTTCCATACTGGCTGTGGAGATACCACGCCGGGAAGTCTCTCAGGGGAGGGCTTCGGAAGGCCTGCTCGCCGGACGCGTTGAAGCGGTGGCACGAGGCGCAGCGCTCGAGGTAGAGTTCTTTTCCCCTTTCTGCGTCGGCATCTTCTACCGGTTCCTGGGGAATCTTTACCATTTCCGAAACGTGGATGATAACCGCAGCTACGGCATCCGGTTTCAGGGTTTTGGCGATGGCGGCCATCTGGATGCCGGTGGTGTCCTCAGGGTGCGCTCCCCGCTGGCCGTTTCTGAAACGCTCGAGTTGGAGGGCGAGATACCATTGCGGAAGTCCCGCGATGGGAGGGGATTTTAATTCGAAATTGCCCCCGCCGTTTTCTCCGTGGCAGGCGGTGCAGGTTTGTTGGTAGATTTGCGCACCGGTTTTTTCCTGCGCCTAGGTTGGAAGGGAGATGGCGAGAAAAAGGAGAATACGGTGGAGGGTGGGGGACATGGATGGAAGCGGTTTCGCTGCGGGACGCAGCGAACACGGCCTGCCCCGGGACGGGACAGCTACAGTTTTGCTAGGATGCCGTTGAAGGTGGCGCTTGGGCGGAGGGCGGCTGTGGCCTTTTCGTCGTTGGGGAGGTAATAACCGCCGATGTCTGTTGGGCTGCCTTGGACTGCGTTGAGTTCGGAGACGATTTTTTCTTCGTTTTCCGCGAGAGCATTTGCGACTGGGCTGAAAGCTTCTTTAAGGCCTGCGTCTTCGTTCTGTGCTGCGAGTGCCTGTGCCCAGTAGAGGGCGAGATAGAAGTGGGAACCGCGGTTGTCGATGGTGCCTAGCTTGCGGCCGGGCGAGCGGTCGTTTTCGAGAAACTGGCCGGTGGCGGCGTCGAGGGTATCAGCGAGGATTTTAGCTTTCGCGTTGCCTTGGGTGACGGCGAGGTGCTCGAAGGATGCTGCGAGTGCGAAAAATTCGCCGAGCGAATCCCAGCGGAGATAGTTTTCCTGCTCGAACTGCTGGACGTGTTTCGGTGCTGATCCGCCGGCACCGGTTTCGAAGAGGCCGCCGCCGTTCATCAGAGGGACGATGGAGAGCATTTTTGCGGAAGTCCCGACTTCTAGGATTGGGAAGAGGTCGGTGAGGTAATCGCGGAGGACGTTTCCGGTGACGGAGATGGTGTCGAGACCTTTGACGATGCGCTCCAGAGTTTTCCGGCAGGCTTCTGCGGGAGGAAGAATGGAGATGTCGAGGCCGGAGGTGTCGTGGTCGGTGAGGTAGGTTTTTACCTTGGCGATGATGTTTGCGTCGTGGGCGCGGGTTTCATCGAGCCAGAAAATGGCTGGGGTTTGAGAAGCGCGGGCGCGGTTGACGGCGAGCTTCACCCAATCGCGGACGGAGGCGTCCTTGGTTTGGCAGGCACGCCAGATGTCGCCTTCTTTCACTTCGTGTTCTAAGAGGACGTTTCCTGCTGAGTCGGTGACCCTGACGGTGCCGTCGGCGGGGATTTCGAAGGTCTTGTTGTGGGAACCGTATTCCTCGGCGGCTTTCGCCATGAGGCCGACGTTCGGGACCGAGCCCATGGTCTGCGGATCGAGTGCGCCGTTTTCGCGGCAGAAGTCGATGGTGGTTTGGTAAATTCCGGCGTATGAGGAATCGGGAATGACGGCGAGTGTGTCCTGTAGTTTGGCCTCGGCATTCCACATCTGCCCGGAGGTGCGGATCATGGCGGGCATGGAGGCGTCAATGATCACGTCGGAAGGGACGTGGAGGTTGGTGATGCCTTTGTCGCTGTTGACCATGGCGAGGTCGGGGCCGTTCTCGTAGGCTTTCGCGATGTCCGCTTCGATGGTGGTTTTTTTATCGGCGGGCAGGGTTTGGATTTTGGAAACGAGATCTCCGAAGCCGTTGTTGTAGTCGATGTTGAGCGGTTCAAGCACATCTGCGTGGGCTGCGATGACATCTTTGAAAAATACTTTGACCCCGTGGCCAAAAATGATCGGGTCGGAAACCTTCATCATGGTTGCCTTCATATGCAGGGAGAAGAGCACGCCCGCGATTTTTGCTTCGGCGATCTGAGAATCGAGGAAGGTGGTGAGGGCGTCCTTGCTCATGAATGTGCCGTCGAGGATCTCACCGGCTAGCAGCGGAGTGGATTCTTTCAGGATTGTTGAGGTGCCGTCTTTGGTTACCAGCTCGATTTTTGCATCGGTAGGGGCGGATACGGTGGTGGATTTCTCATTTGAGAAAAAGTCTCCAAGACCGGCCATGGTGCCGACGTTGGTTTTCGAATCCTTGGACCATGCACCCATGGAGTGCGGGTGCTTCTTCGCATACTCTTTTATTGCTTTCGGAGCGCGGCGGTCGGAGTTGCCCTCGCGGAGGACTGGGTTGACGGCAGAGCCCATGACTTTCGCGTAGCGGGCACGGGTGTCCTTTTCTGCATCGGTGGATGGGTTTTCTGGAAGATCCGGGATGGGGAAGCCTTTTGACTGAAGCTCTGCGATGGCAGCCTTGAGCTGGGGGACGGAGGCGGAAACATTCGGAAGTTTGATGATATTCGCGTCCGGGAGGAGGGTCATTTTACCTAGCTCTGCGAGGTAGTCGGCGATTTGCTTGTCAGCGGGAAGGAGGTCAGGGAATTGGGAAAGGATGCGCCCGGCGAGGGAGATGTCGCGGGTTTCCACATTGATGTCCGCGTGCTTCGAGAAGGCCTGGACGATGGGCAGAAGGGAATAGGTGGCAAGTGCCGGGGCTTCGTCGGTTTTGGTGTAGATGATGGTCGTGGACATGATGTAGTTCGTTGCGCAGTCAATACGGGATCACGGCGGCGGGGTCAAGCGGGAGGGATTGTCTCAAGCGGCGTCTCGCAGAGATGCCAATCGAAGCGCAGTGGAGATGGAGGGATTTTGAAATCATATCCTTCCCTCAAATAAGAATGGAGCGAATTGGCTGAAGGGGCGAACGCCGGTTCGCCCCGAGTTCTGAGATTGCGCTACGGAGGCTTGGGTTGCCGGGCGCTCGACGACATGCCGTTCCTTGGCTCCCAGACGAAATTTTTAACCGCCAAGGAAGAGGGCTTCGTTAAGTGAAAAATCGGGTTTAGAATTCGTGGTTTTTGTTGCGAGATCGCTCAATCCGGCCATTTTGTATAAATCATGCGCGGTAAAATTCTATTGCTAACATTGCTGCTGCTTGCCGTCTTGGCCGCAGTATTGATCAGCTTTCCTGGGAGAGGTGGTGAGGCTGCTTCGGGATCGGATCGCAGTCCTGAAAAGAGCAGCGTGGCGGATCCTTCAATATCTGTCGGAGATCTCGCAGGTGAGAACCGTGGTGATGAGAGCAAGGGATTGAGAGGTTTTCCGATAAATGCCAGATTTGGAGAAGAGCGATCAGACGCGTCGCAAGCGGTGAGAGATAGGCTACTTGAAATGCAGAGAAGGGATGATGTGGGGCTTGAGATTGTGACGATGCCTGACGGGCACCAGTCGATCGATCTGAAGGGGCGTTTCCAACATGTAACAAGACTAGTTGTTGCGAAGGACGGGTCTTTGGTTCCTGTGTGTGGTAAGTATTTGCCAGTGGAGGTGTCCGGTGAATAGGTGGAGAACTGGTGTGTTTTTTGCCGTCGCACTAGCTTGTCCGGTGGTGGAGGGTGCGGAGTTCGTTTTCGTCAATCTCGACAGTGCTGGCGAGGGCTTGAACGATCCTACCCCGGTTCCTCCCGTGGGTGGAAATCCCGAGACAACAATCGGAGCCCAGCGGATGGCGGCATTGGAGCGGGTCGGGGAAATTTGGGGGAAGTATCTGGTGAGTTCGGTTCCGATACGGGTCGAGGTGGAGTTCGACCCGCTGGGATCTTCGATTCTTGCGTCTGCCGGGCCGGTCACCTCCGAGTTAAATTTCACGAATGCCCCCTTGGCCGGGACTGTTTACGCGGTGGCTCTTGCAAATAGTTTGGCTGGTAGGGATCTACAGCCGAACCGTAATGACATTACTGTTACGGTAAGTTCGGATGCGAATTTCTATTTGGGTTTTAACCAAGACTCGGATGCGGGTGGGAGTAACTTTATCGACACGCTTTTGCATGAGGTAGGGCACGGGTTGGGATTCATCAGCTTCGTGAACGAGAGCACGGGCACCTACACGCAGGGGGTGCCGGATGCGTTCACTTCTCTCATTTTCGATATTTCTAGAAATGCTAGATGGCCGTCACTGACCGCGGCGGAGCGCGTGGCCTCGGCAGTTTCTGGAACAAATCTCGCGTGGGATGGGCCATTTACGAATGCGGGCGTAAACCAGGTTCTCGGGTTGGCATCGGGGCAGAGCAGTTTCAAGCTAGATGCGGTTCTTCCGAATCTGACACGGATCGAGGACACGGGATACGCGGATGTGAGTTTCGGTGTGAGGATTCCCGGAAGGGGAATATCCGGTCCGCTGGTGGTGACCGACGACGGGAGCGGTGCCACCACCTCCACACTTGCCTGCCAGGACATCGTGAATGGAGCGGAGGTGGCGGGGAATCTCGCGTTTGTCCGGCGCGGAACTTGCAACTTCGATGACAAGGTCTTCCGGGCGCAGGTGGCAGGAGCCGTGGCGGTTGTAATCGCGAACAACGTGGAGGGTGGGCTTATCTCCGCGGGTGGCGATAGCATCGTGGAGGACGAGGTGGTGGATATAGTGGTTCCAGTGGTTTTTATCAGCAAGGCGGATGGTGATACGCTGGAGGCTGCGTCTCCGGGAGTCAGGCTGGAGATCTCGCAGCGCCAGGGCGCGCGGACGGGCAGCAATTCGGGGCGGATGAATCTGTTTGCACCCAATCCTGTCCGGAGCGGTTCTTCAGTATCGCATTGGACGACGGCGGCATCACCGGATCTCTTGATGGAACCATCGATTAACAGTGACCTCGACCGAAGGTTGGATCTAACGCTGACCCAGATGAAAGACATTGGATGGGAGATTGTTGATATACCTTTTCCCAACGAGTCCTACGCAACGTGGGCGGCGCAGGTTTTTGAAAGCAGTGAGACCCTGACGGCGGAATCCGACGATACGGATGGCGACGGGGCGACAAACCTTGAGGAGTATTTTTTCGGAAGCCTTCCGGACGATTCCAGTTCTAGGCGTTTTCCTGAATTCGTAGTGGATGGGGGCGAGCCGAGTTTGGAAATCGTGGCATCCAGTCTGCCTGCAGATCTGGTGTATGTGATCGAGATGTCGGTAACGCTGGATGGGTTTGATCCCGCGGTGCCTGGAGTGGATACCAGGCTGCTGGCTCGTGAGGACATTGACGGGCAGACCGAGCGGTTGACCTTCGGTTTTGTCTCTCCTCCTGGGAAACTGTTCGCGCGGGTGCGGATTGATAAAAAGGATCTTTGAATTCGCTGTTGCGGCGAGGGGGTGGGGATGCCATTTTTGTAGTATGAAAATTCGAATTGTTTTGGCTCTTGGAGGTTTGTTGGCGGGAATGTGTTCGGCACAAGAGGGGAAGCGGAAGGGAAATGTCCCCGAAGACCTTCTGGATGACGAGCATGTGCGGACGGAGTTGGGGGTGAATGAATTCACTGCGCCATCTATCGCGAAACTTTTCGATACCTTAAAGTTCCTGATGCCGCTGCCGCTGATGGAGACGGAAAGGGAACTTGGCGTGCGGATGCCGCTGGATCGGGCGGATCTGGCGATCGAGTTGGGCTTCCTGATCGCCGACGGTTTCCTGATCGTGCAGGCCGGGCAGATGGACAAGGTGGAGGGGATGGCAACGGATCTCACCCGTTATGGAAAGGCGCTTGGTGCTGGCGACAGGATTAACCGCCACGCAGCCAGTCTTTTGGAAAGTGCGAAGAAACAGGATGTCGAGCAGTTGAAAAAGGAACTGGCCGCGACTCAGAAGGATGTGGAGATCGAGCTGGTGTCGTTGCGTGATGCGGATTTGGCGCATTTGATTTCACTTGGTGGATGGATACGTGCATTGGAGGTGGCGACCGTTGCGGTGGATAAGCAGTTTTCTCCGGAGCGTGCGACCAAGCTGATGCGCGAAGATATTGCGGATTATTATACGGATAGTGTTGCCGGACTGGAGCCGAGGATTTCGGAACGCCCGAATTATTTGGCATTGCGCGACGTGCTAGCCGGGCTTCGCAGCGAAATGGTGATTCCGAAAGGCTCTGAGCCAACGCCGAAAAAGGTGAAGGAAATCAAGGAACAGGCGGAGAAACTTGTTGCGCTGGCTCTCCAGCGGCAGAAGTAGGTTTCCAAATTCCAAATTCCAAATTCCAAATT
>CAJJBR010000043.1 GCA_905182475.1 Akkermansiaceae bacterium
CCAGTTCGCCTTCATCGCGGCGATTATAAGCAAGCTGGCGAATATGCAGAAAATCGTAGCTTCCCATGCTGGCTAAAATCCCCTAACAGAGTCCGCCATCACCATGAAAATTCTCATTACCGGCGGATCCGGATTCATCGGCTCCCATATCGTTGAACACTATCAAGACAAAGCGGAGGAAATCCGGGCGAGTGCGTGGATATTAACGTCCATGGATTGCTCAATGTGCTGGAGGAGGCCTCGGGCGCCGGCGTGAAGAAGCTTGTTTTCGCTTCTTCCGCCGCGATTTATGGCGACAACCCGACCGTGCCCAAACTTGAAACCATGGTTCCCGAGCCCAAAAGTCCCTATGCGATCACAAAACTTGATGGCGAATACTATCTGGAAATGTTCCAACGCGAAGGTTTGTTAGAAACCGCCGCGATCCGCTTCTTCAATGTCTTCGGCCCCCGACAAGATCCGAAAGGTGCCTACGCCGCCGCAGTTCCGATCTTCATTGAAAAAGCCGTGCGCAATGAAGACATCACCGTCTTCGGCGATGGAGGTCAGACCCGGGACTTTATCTATGTGAAAGATATTGTTGGCGCGCTTTCCTTCGCCGTAGAAACACTTGGCGTAACCGGGGTGTTCAATGCCGGTTACGGTGGCCAGATGACCATCAACGATTTGGCGAACGGCCTTATATCAACCGCCCGTTCCTCGTCGCAAGTCTTGCATGGCTCCGAACGCGCGGGGGATGTCCGCCACTCCCGCGCCAGCGCTGGCAAGCTTCGAGCAGCAGGATGGGCACCGCGATACACGCTGGAGGAAGGCCTGGATGTGACCCTGAAGTTCTTCAATAAAGAATAGAAGCTACGAGATCCGCGCCCATACGGCATGAAGACGCCAGTTGACTTCGATGGGTGGCAAAGAGTGAGCAGGGTTACAAACCGAATTCTGTCATCCGCGTGCGAGCAATCAGTATCCTTGCGGTTCAGATTAACCTTTCCGCGACCAAGTTTTTATTGGCTGAAGGGAAGCCGGTGGTTATTTTTACACTCGTAAAATCTTAGTTACCGGAGGAGCCGGGTTTATTGGTTCCCATCTCGTCGAACGATTATTCCGAGAAGGGCACGAGGTATCAGTGTTTGATGATTTCAATGATTTCTATAATCCGGATATCAAACGTGCCAACCTTTCGGAAATGCTGGATAAAATCCGGGTGGTGGAAGCTGACCTGCGTGATGCCAATGCTGTGAATCGCGCTTTTGCGGAGATAAAACCGGATACGGTGGTTCATTTGGCGGCGCGGGTGGGAGTGCGTCCTTCGATCGAAGCGCCGGAGCTTTATATCAACTGCAACGTGAATGGGACGTTCCACGTCCTCGATGCAGCGAAGAATCATGGGGTGGAGCGTTTCATCTTTGCCTCCAGTTCGTCGGTTTACGGGGTCAATGAGAAGGTGCCCTTTGCGGAAAGCGAACTTATTTCGAGAACGATCAGCCCGTATGCGGCGACGAAACTCGCCGGCGAGCAACTTTGTTCGAATTACTCTTATCTCTACGGAATCAAAATGGTGTGCCTCCGGTTTTTTACGGTGTATGGGCCGAGACAACGCCCAGATTTGGCGATCTCCAAGTTCACGCGCCTGATCGATGAGGGCAAGCCGATCGACCGTTATGGAGATGGTCTGACGAGCCGCGACTACACCTACGTGGACGATATCATCCAGGGGATCATGGGTGCGATACGCTACGACGAGAAGGAGTTTGAGATTTTCAACCTCGGGGGGACGGAAACCGTGACGCTGAACGAGCTGATCGAGGCGGTGGAGGCGGCGATAGGAAAAAAGGCGAAGATCAATGCGATGCCGATGCAGCCTGGCGATGTCCCGCGGACGAATGCGGACATCACCAAGGCGCGCGAGATGCTGGGCTACGAGCCAGCGACGGCACTCCACAACGGAGTGGCGAAGTATGTCGAGTGGTATAGGAAGATGCAGGAGGCGACCGGGGTTTAGACCGTTTCTCCATTCGCGGAAACTTAGTGGGGATCAGTTTAGGAGAAAGAAATACATCACCGCCAGGTAGCTGATATTTTAACTCATTTACCCGATCAAGACCCTCAAAACGGCTCTGCCGTATCGCTGACTCTACCTTTCCGCGATGGTTGGAGTCTCCGGAGGTTACATGTCCAGCTATCGAATCTGGTGCCTAATCCACCCGTATTTTATTCCGATCCACGGAACCCCGTTAGATCGGGACTCGCTTCACAAAGTCTTATTGAAATGAGGATAAGCCTTAAAAAACCGCAATGCCACCTGTGGGCAATGCGGTTTTCGTAACGATTCGCTGACGTCGTAAAGCTCGTTACGGAGCCTTGGTTTCCCAATAAACCGTATAGCGTTGGTGATGCAGGTCGGAGAGAGGAATCATCGTAACATCGTTCGGCTTGCCGACGCCGACTGTCTTGAATCTAAGGGTATCGCCGGGGACTTGCTCAAGCCAAGACCCGGGGTCTTTGTCCACATCGATCTGCAGCACCGGAACCTCCGGACTCTCATCGCGGCTGTGAGCCTTTTGGTTGGAAGAAATATCTTTCGGCATATCTTTGCTGCCCAGTTCGCCAGCCAATACCAACGGCCCATACATGACGGTTACCAGGTCCTTCTTGTCCCGCGCCGGGCGGAGGTGGAGGCTCATTGGGAAACGCACGAGCACCTTGTCTCCGGTCTTCCACTTGCGCGAGATAGTAAGATAGCTTTCGGGTGTTGCTTCCACGTCTTCTATTTTTCCATTTATGGCGACCTTGGCACCTTCCTTCGCCCAGTAGGGAACGCGAATTTTCAGATGTAGACCTTCCGGTTTTTTGGCATCGAATGTGAGCGAGATCGTATTATCGGCAGGAAACTCCGTTTCCATGCGGACGCTGAGATTCTTCTCTTTCCAGTCAAGTTCCGAGGGGATGAAGAGGTTCACCCAGAGGCTATCGTCGCTGTGGGAGTAGATGCTATCCGCGTACTTGGAATGGTTCTCGATTCCCGTACCGACACAGCACCACATGGCGTCGAAGGGGGTGCTGTAGATTTTAAAGTGACCCGGCTTGAGGTTGTAAAAGTAAGTCATGCCACCGCTGTCGGGGTCTTGAGAACCGAGGATCTGGTTGTAAAGCGCGCGCTCGTAGTAATCCATCTTCTTAGCCGAAGGATTCCAACTGAAGGCCGAACGGGTCAGCTTCAGCATATTGTAGACCGAGCAGGTTTCGCTGCTGTTCCAGTGGAGGTGCTGCGACTCCTCTCCAGCCTTGTAGAAGTGCTCCTGTATATCGACACCGCCGGGAGCCATTATCCGGGTATCGATCACCCGATCCCAAAGGAAATTGACCGCGGTTCCATAGCCCCCCTCGCCGGTCAGCTCGTAGAGGCGGGCGGCGCTGAGAATCTTGGGGAACTGGGTGTTGACGTGATACCCTGCCAGTTTGTCCTCTTTGTTCTCCAGAGGTTCCAGAATCTCCTTGTGATCGAAGCGTTGCGCGAAGGTGAGATAATCCTTGTTGCCGGTGATGGCATAGAGGTGCGCGAGCGACTCGGACATGCCGCCGTGCTCGGCGCGGAGCATGTCCTGGAACTGCGCTTCGTCGAGGTTGTCGGTACCCTTTTTCGCCCAATCGGCGAGCTTGATCACCACTTCAAGAGCTTGCTTGTTGTCGGTATGAAAATACGCGTCAATCAGCCCGGCGAAGGTTTTGTGGAGCACATACCACGGAACATAGCCTCCGCCGACACCCCACTTGTGGGCCTTCAAGTCGCCACTATAGATCTTCTCCCAGACCTCGGTGCGGACGGGGCCGGTGTAGCCATCGCCATGCTTCTCCTGGGCTTTGGCGATTTCGCTGACCATGTAATCAACGCGATCCTTGAATTGCTTGTCGCCAGAGCTGGCGTACATCAGGGAAAGGGCACTTATGTAGTGGCCACTGATCTGGCCAACAACGTCCTTACGTGCCCAACCGCCATAACGCTTGCCTTTGATCGGCAGGCCGGCGCGTTCGTGATACGGCCAGAGCATGCGGTCGGCATCAAGCTCAAGCAGATACTTCTGGTTCACCTTCATCGCATCTTCGAATTTACTCGGGAGAAGCTTTACCTGTCCTAGATTGAAAGGGCGTGCGACCACCTCTGCCTTGGGGGCAACCTTGGTTTTGCCATAGTAGCCGTCACTCTCGGGTGCGGCAAACATCGCGGGAATGGAAGCCACTAACGTCGTGGAGCACAGTAATATTGTTCGTTTCATCATATCTTTGTAATAACCCTAACTCCGAAAGCATATTCCTTCCGGAATCCGCCGGTAATTAGGAACGACACGATGGACAGATTTCTTTCGGCACTCAAATGGTTTCGCAAAACGGCCAAGCATGTTCGATTCGCGCAAAACTCTGTAAATAGCAGGTATATCGCCCCTCCTTGTCGTGATTGCGGTTCGTATTCGCAAAATAGACATCGATCAGCAGGTGCTTACTCGGTAGCCTCGCAAGGAAGATGGATCCCAACCCAAGCGAAAATCGCCGCCGCCCGTTCAACGCGACCCTCACTGGCAATCGCTATCTGCGCATTCTGACCCTTTGTTCACTCTACATCTCGCAAGGGCTGCCACAGGGATTCGTTTACATCGCGCTCAAAAATCACCTTTACGGACAGGGTTTCTCCCTCACCGCGGTTGGCGGAGCACTTTCGATGATCAGCCTGCCATGGACTTTCAAGTTCCTCTGGGGCCCCATCATCGACCGCTTTGGTATCCCCGCGATGGGCAAGCGGCGACCGTGGCTGATCCTGGCACAGGGATTGACGGTTGTTGTGATCTTCAGCCTCGCACTCATGCCCGGGATAGACACCAACATCATGGCGCTCGGCTGGGCCATCCTCACGATGAATATTTTCATCTCCCTGCAGGATGTCTCCACGGACAGTCTCGCCGTTGACATCGTTCCGGAGAAAGACCGCGGCAAGATCAACGGGTTCATGTTTGGCTGCTCGTATCTCGGCAGCTTCATCGGTGGCGCTTTCCTAGGCCATTTCCTGGAAATGGAAGGAGGCAGTGTCCAGCTCGCCATGATGGCGCTGGGCGTTTGCGTGTTTCTCATCATGCTCCTTCCGCTGTTCCTGCGCGAGCGCCCGGGCGAGAAGTTGCTTCCTTGGACCAAGGGAAGTTCGCAACTCAAGGAAAGCGAGAAACATGTTGGCTCAGCCATCGAGTTGGGACGCGCACTGCTCAGGGGGTTCAATCGCCCGGTTGCGATCCTGGCGGGAGTCCTCGCAATCTTCGTCCATATTGGCAACACAGCCATTGCAAATATAGGCTCTCAGCATTTCATCAATGTGGTTGGCTGGGATGCAAAGGTTTACAGCCAGATGGAGAGCGCCGGTTATTGGTTTTCATTCGGAGGAGCGGTAGTCGGAGGCTTCGCCGCCGACAAGTTGGGCGCCAAGCGCGCCGTGGTATTTTCCGGGAGCCTTCTCGCCCTGATTTGGATTTCCTTCGGTCAGCTTGATGCGCTCTGGACTGTAAAATGGCTCGTCGCCACAAGCATGTTCTCGCAGGCGGCCCTACTGGGACTCATGAGTGTCTCCATGTTCACCCTGTTTATGAACATCGTGGATCGCAAGGTCGCCGCTACCCAGTTCACCGCCTACATGGCGCTTCTCAATCTTTCGATCTTCACCGGCAACCGCCTTGCCGGTTGGCTCCGTGAACTCGTCCCCTCCGTGCCGAGCGCCTACCTGGTCGCAGGTATCTTCCAGCTCGCACTGATGGCCTTCGTTTTCCTCACCATCAGGGTGCATCCCGGGAAGGCCGATGGCGCAGCCGCTTAGAACTTCTTCGGTTGGCTCTTCGCCACAAGACGGTATGCCGAGGGATTCATTCCATATACTTTCTTCATCGCGCGTTCGAACTGGTGCGGACCGCTGAATCCGCATTTGGAAATGATTTCCTGCAGGCGGAGATCGGTGCCCGTGAGCAGCTTCGAAGCGTGCTGCGTGCGATAATGGCGGATGATATCGGCAACCCCGCGCTGGAATGACTTCTGAAAGCAAATTTGAACCGACCGTAGCGAGCAGCCCATCATATCGGCCACCGCGTCAGGGGAAAAATCGCGGCGTTGGAAATTGCGACGGATGTAGTCGATCATCACGCCAGCTTCCGGGTTGGAGGAAACCATTCGATCGGAACTTTCGCGCACGATGAATTGGTGCTCTGACATGTATTCGCGATGGTTGGCAGCAAGCTTTTCGCCATCCATCGCACGTCCGAGCAGATTTCCGGCCTGATATCCCTGGCGTTCGTAATCGGGGACGATGCAACTCAAGGGCACCTTGGTGACCGTTCCTGTCAGCCCGTCCTCCGTCTGTGCCACCATTCCGATTTGTTCCGGCACCTCGACGGTGTGCTCAGCCAGCATTTCAATGAATTCCATGGCAGGCTCCGCGAAGGCGGAAAAGAGACCGACAGGTTCCCCGTATCCGAGAAGGCGCTCGATCAAGCTTGGCCCCAGTTCCCAAAACCGTTCCCAGCCTGTCGTCAGCTCCTGACGACGCTCCAGGCCGAGCTTTCGCCAAGTGCCGCGCTGATCCAGGAAGACTCCCTCCAGCTCGATTCCCTGCTCCTCCGCCACTTCCTGCATTCCCTGAAAATGGGTTGCCCCCAGATTGGACATCTCATCGGAGGCGGGCCCGAGATAACAAAGACGACGGTAGTTGTTCGCCGCGAAATGTCGTGCCACCTGCCGTCCGAATTCTGCAAGATCCGGCAATACCAGCGGTGTTTGATCTTCAATTCCCCTGGCCGCCCGCAGCCCCACCCGGCTGATGTCGCAGGAATGGATGTATTCGAGCAGCGGCTCGTCATATTCATCGATCTGGAACAAGATCCCGTCCGGCTCCCAATCTTTCAGGCGATCCAAATTATCCGCCGTGAAACGCTGGCAAATCCAGTCCGCCTTTTGCCCACACCGCATGATCCCCCGCCATTGGCCGTGACGGAAAAAGCTGCTGACAATTGCCACTTTCTTTCGCTTCATTGTTTGTCAATTTCCAGCGCAAGCTTTCACCTGAGATTCACATCATCAAGAAAAAATATTCGCGAAATAAACAAATTCATAAATTCCACACCAAAAATAGCATAGGTAAATACTGACTGCCAAACCCCCGTTATTGCCGTATTTTAACCCGTCTCCCTGCCTGGAGGAGCTCCGGGCGCGCTTCGCCAAGTTCGGGCTGAAGGCTGCATGACGGGAAAACGCGCTTGCTGGAATTCGGTCGCTTTGCAGCGTCGAATCGCAAACGGCGCGGGGAGAAACGTCCGGAGACCTTCGATTTCCTCTGCTTCACACACAAGGGTGCGAGGAGAAAGAGCGACGGAAGTTTCATCATCCACCGTCATTCGATCGCGAAGCGTATGCGCGCAACACTACAGGCGATCCGGTTGAAGCTGCGCAAGCGAACGCATCGGGCGTTTCCTCGATGAGGTGACCCGGAATTGGCCCAGGGTAATCAGACGGCGTAGCGAAAGAGCTAAGAACCGCTGGACATGGGAGAGGATGCAGCGGCTCGGACGCAAGCACCTTCCCCAGCCCCATATGATCCATCCATATCCAGAACAAAGGTTCCGCGCCCGACTCAAGGCAGGAACCGTATGAGGTAATTCCTCACATACGGATCTGAGCGGGGGGGGGCGCCGGCAACGGCGATCCCTTTACGATAATGGGTCTTTTCGCAAAATAGACATTCGATTCGCGAAACATACAGTGACAATCCGAAATG
>CAJJBR010000044.1 GCA_905182475.1 Akkermansiaceae bacterium
CCGTTTTCCTTTCCGTTTTCCTTTCCGTTTTCCTTTCCGGAAAAGTCTGGAGGCTCTAGCTTTCCCGCAGAATGACTCCAGAACTCCAAGACCTTTTCGCCTTCCTTTCCTTTCCCAGCGTTTCCACCGACTCGAAGCACAAATCCGACGTTTTGGATTGCGCAGACTGGCTCATAAAAAAGCTTTCGAGCATAGGTCTCGAAACCCAACTCCACGAGACTCCCGGCCACCCCATCGTCACCGCGAAAAACAAGCACCTGCCAGACCGGAAAACCGTCCTCATCTACGGCCACTACGATGTCCAACCGGCCGACCCATTGGATCTTTGGGACACTCCACCCTTCGCCCCTGAGATACGCGACGCAAAAATCTGGGCGCGCGGCGCGACCGATAACAAGGGCCAGATGCTCGCGCACATCCTCGGCATCGAGAAAACCCTCTCGGAAAAGGGCGAACTCCCCGTCAACCTCATCCTCCTTTTCGAAGGCGAGGAAGAGATCGGCTCCCCGAGTCTTGCGCCCTTCCTGGAAACCCATAAAGAATTTCTCAAAAACGATATCATCGCGATATCAGACACCGGAATGGCCGCCCCGAACACCGGCACCCTCGGCTACGGCCTGCGCGGTGTCGCCTGCGCAGAAGTGAAAATCACCGGTCCCGCCCGCGACCTCCACTCCGGCCTTTTCGGCGGCACCGTCGCCAACCCAGCCACCGCTGTAGCCCGTCTCGTAGCATCCCTCCACCTCCCTGACGGCACCGTCGCCATCGAAGGCTTTTACGACGCCGTCCGCCCCCTTGAAGCATGGGAGCGCGAGATGTGGGCCAAAGTGCCTGGCACGTCTGACAAGGATTTCCTCGAAGTCACAGGATCCCCGGAAACCTTCGGTGAACCCAACTATTCCTCGGCCGAGCGCACCTGGGGTCGCCCCACCGCCGAAGTCAACGGCATCGGCGGCGGCTACCAAGGTGAAGGCTCCAAAACCGTGATCCCCGCCGAAGCTTTCGTAAAATTATCTCTCCGCCTCGTCCCCGACCAGGATCCACAAACCATCCTCGCCCAGCTCAAAACTCACCTCGAAAAACACTGCCCTCCCGGCGTGAACATCGAAGTCGAGATCGGCCACGACGGCAAACCCTACGCCTGTGATCCCCATTCCGATTTCGGAAAAGCCGCGCAGCGCGCACTGAAACGCGTTTTCCCAGGCGAACCAATGCTCATCCGCGAGGGCGGCTCCATCCCCATCGTCCAGGCATTCCGCGACATCCTCGGCACCGATACCCTTTTGCTCGGCCTCGCGCTCGCAGACGCCCAGATCCACTCCCCCAACGAGAACTTCCCCATCGCCAACTTCGAGGCGGGGATCAAACTCAACCAAGCCCTCCTAGAAGAGCTAGCGAAATAAAGGATCGCCGACTTCAGTCGGCGAGTGCCCTCTTGAGTTTCGAAAAATCTCAGACAATAGTCGGGAAATGACCACTCTCAGAAGGAAATACGGATGACTCTTCGCCATCGATTCGTAAAGCCTCGGAATGACTTCACTCCAACATTCCGGATACCGAATTCATCGAGAAGTTTTCGATACGGATGAAATCGCACACCTCCGCAGCGAAGCAGATCGCGTTGCCACCGAAGCGGGATCCGCTTGCGTCCGTCACCTGAACGCGCGTTCTTACGTTTTTCAGGATTTATCCATTTCAAAAAAAAATCTCAGATCTAATCTGATAATGCGCATCTTCGCCCCATCCGCTCCATTCTCTTCGATAAAACCGCTACTGAAAACGGGCCTGTCGCATGGCACCAGGATCTGACCATCTGCACAAAGCAAGAAATACCCACCGAGGGATACGGCCCTTGGAGTAACAAAGACGGAGTCCCCCACGTACAGCCTCCGGTCGCATTGCTAAAAACCATGGTAACAACTAGAATCCACCTCGATCCCACGAATTCGAACAACGGAGCCCTCATGGTCATCCCCGGCTCCCACTCTACGGAAAAATCCCTTCCGCAACCATCCTGGATCTGGTCGGAAACTCCACCGAAACCTGCGAATGCCAGCCCGGCGACGTCCTCCTCATGTCCCCTCTCATCCTGCATTCATCAAAACGCAGTACCCGCCCGAGCCGCCGCCGCATCCTCCATTTCGAATACGCACCCCCGGATGCACTTGACTCCCGCCTCACCTGGCACGAAACCGCTCGATAAACCAGTTTCAACACCTATCCTCCGCAAAGGGGTTGCAAACCCCTTCTCCATATTCCACTGATCACTGATCACTCGGCACTAGCCACTTCTTCCCATGTCCGACACCCCAAAACTCGATTTCATCCGAGAAATCATCGCAACCGACCTCACTTCCGGAAAACACGAAACCACCGTCACCCGTTTCCCACCGGAGCCGAACGGCTACCTCCACCTCGGCCACGCGAAATCCATCTGCCTGAATTTCGGCATCGCCGAGGAACATCCCAACGCGAAATGCAATCTCCGCTTCGACGACACCAACCCGGAAAAAGAGGAAACTGAATACGTAGAATCCATCAAGGCCGACGTGAAATGGCTCGGCTTCGATTGGGCTGACGATCTCTATTTCGCCTCCAACTACTTCGAATTCTTCCACGATTGCGCCGTTCATCTCATCAATAACGGCCTAGCATACGTCGATGAGGAAAGCCCTGAGGAAATCAAACTCCATCGCGGCAATGTCCAAACGCCCGGTGTCCCTTCCAAATATCGCGATCGTTCTGTAGAGCAAAACCTCGAAAAGTTTGCCGACATGCGTGCGGGAAAATTCAAGGAAGGGGAAGCCGTGCTACGCGCAAAAATCGGCCTTACCTCCTCGAACATGAACATGCGTGATCCGGTCATGTATCGTATCATGCACGCCAAGCATCACAACACTGGCAACGACTGGTGCATCTACCCGATGTATGACTTCGCCCACCCGCTAGAGGATGCGCACGAGCACATCACCCACTCGCTCTGCACCCTGGAATTCGAAAACCACCGCCCGCTCTACAACTGGTTCGTCGAAAACTGCCCCGTCCCGTCCACCCCGCGCCAGATCGAATTCGCCAGACTGAGCCTCACTTACACGATCATGAGCAAGCGCAAGCTTCTCCAGCTCGTCCAAGAAGGCCACGTTTCCGGCTGGGACGACCCTCGCCTCCCAACCATCTCCGGAATCCGCCGCCGCGGCTACCCGCCGGAAGCCATCCGCCATTTCTGCAAACGAATCGGCATCACCAAATACAACGGCACCACTGATGTCGCACTACTGGAGCACGACATCCGGGACCACCTCAACCCCACCGCTCCCCGCCGCATGGCCGTGCTCAATCCGTTAAAAGTCGTCATCGAAAACTTCTCCGAAGAACCTACTACAACCGCAGTAATTCAAAACCATCCGCAGGACGAATCCTTCGGCGAACGCGAGGTTTCCCTTTCCGGGGAAATCTTCATCGAACGCGATGACTTCCAGGAGATTCCCGAGAAAAAGTATTTCCGCCTCGCTCCAGAAAAATACGTCCGCCTCCGTGGCGGCCCCATCATCCAGTGCACAGGTTTTGAGAAAAACGACTCAGGGGAAATTACTCTCGTCTGCGTGAAACTTCTGCCAAACACCACCGGTCAGGACTCCCCTGAAGGGGTAAAATGCAAAGCCGCAATCCACTGGGTGGATGCCGCCACCGCAGTCGATGCCGAAGTCCGCCTCTATGACCGCCTCTTCACCGTCGAAGATCCTGATGCTGCGGAAGGTGGTTTCCTCAGCGTCCTCAATCCAGAATCCGTCGATACAGCAAACGCCAAAGTCGAAGCTTCCCTGCTCCTCGAACCCGCCGGCTATTCTTGCCAGTTCGAGCGCACTGGATATTTTGTAACTGACTCCAAAGAACACATTCCCGGTGAAAAAGCCGTCTTCAACCGCACCGTCGCCCTCCGCGACTCCTGGGGAAAAAGGCGCTAACTTCGAGGGGCAAGATACCCCAGCTACTGTAGCTGGGGACTCTGGCCCCAGGCCGTTTCGGGAGGCATCCTGCCTCCCGAATTATCGTGCTACAGACATACTCCCAACCTATAGAATACGGCCAGACATGTCTGACAAGGAATCGAAAATCTGGTATTATATCTCGGCGGATAAAGAACGGATCGGCCCCGTTTCAGTCGGGGAGTTAGGCGCATTGGCCGAAGAGGGCACGATCAACCCGAACACCCTCGTTTGGAGCCCTAACCACCCAGACTGGATTCCTGCTTCAAAGATCACGGAATTGTTGACTCCCGCGAAGACGTCGATCGCTCAGGCCCCCGAGCCTCCCTCGGCATTGGTAGAACCTCTTCCACCCCAGGAGCTCAAGCCACGCAAGGGATCTTTCCTTTACTCCAGAATCGTCGGGACATTCATCGCTACAGCCGTGATCAGCGCGATGATAACCGGAGTCCTCTTCAGCATCGATGAACCCCTTTGGATCGCACTACTGGTTTTCATATTCGGAAACATTCTCGGACTGGTTGCTGGCCTGGTCGCATACCGGAAGGAACGCTACCTCATTCAAGCTTCCCACCTAGTATGCCACCGGGGTGGTCTGTTTAGTGATGAAGCTACCGAATTCGAGATACGCAATATCACCCATGTAAAGGTCAGGCTCCCGTGGCTGCGTTACAAACTGTTCCGCATCGGGGATGTCATCGTGGAAACCGCAGGCAGCTCCAAGCCTATGCTCATGCGGGCGATCCACGACCCAGAAGACATCTATGCAGGGATGCGCGAGCGGATGAAATCCAACGGCTACGACCTTTCCCAACGGGAACTCCTCCACGAGGAAAGGCCGGCACTCATCGGAGTGATCGGCGAATGCGTCGGATTGCTCGTCGGTGCTGCATTCTTCTTTTTTGTTTTCCTCGGAGGATTGCTGAACGACGCCGATATTTCCTTGGAAGGGAAAGCCTTGCAGGGTGCAGTTGGCGTCATATTGGTGGGGATTATCATCTTCATCATCCTTCGCTTTCTGGATGTCCGGAGGCGCACCTACCGGGTCTTCAACGATGTGCTCGTCTATGAAGAAGGCTTCCTCACCCGCCAGAACGCATTCATCCCCTACGAAAACATCGCGGACTCCAATACTAAGCGAACCTTCATCGACCAGATCCTCGGGCTCTACGATGTTCTGGTCAGTTGTCAGGGAAGCAGTTCGGAAATTAAATTTCGGCGGTTGAAAAACGGGGACAATCTCTCCAACGCGATCGACCAACTCGTCTCCTCCGCCAGCAAGAAGCCGAAGCCTTCCAAGCAGACCGGCCGTGAAAACCCCGAAAATGCGGCACCCAAGCGCCCCACCCGGATCGAGCCGGAACCCGTTCCCGATGGGAACATCAAGATGGCCGAATACCGGATCAACGCCCTCCGCCTGCTCGTTCCGCAACTTTTCCTGCTGCCGCTGTTTCCGCTCTGGATTCTGGCGATGCTGAAATCCCTGATCCTTCTTTCCTCCACACGTTATTTCGTGCGACCGGGTTCACTCCGCCATTCCTACAAGTTCCTCAGCGTCGATGACCGTGAGTTTTCCTACGACAAAATCACCGGGGTCGTGATCAAAAGGAACCTCTGGGACAAATGGTTTGGAACGATGACCCTTAAATTCTGGTCCATCGGTTCGGGAAAAGCCCTGGAGTTCGCCCACGTGCACTGCGGGCAGGTGGACCTCCCAGCGCTAATGCGTCAAGTAGGCATCCCACCAGCCTCGGAGGAAAGCTACAACGTGGAGGCAAGATTCGGTATCATCACGTGGTTGCGCGCACGAATTTGGGCAGTTCTATTTCTCTTCGTCTATTCAGTGGCTGTCACCGTAGGTGCTCTATTAGCCGAAGAAACTTTGTTTTATGTCCTCCTGATGATGCCCGTCCTCATCGGCATCGTTGGCCTCATTTACGCGAAGCTCTACTATTCCCGCCAGCGCCTCCGTTTCCACGAACACCACGTGGAGGCCGAACATGGAGTCATTACCAAGAGCTTCTACTACGTCCGCTACAAGAATGTGAAACGGATCACGGCGACCCGCTACCCTGGTATTGAGCAAGGTGAGCTGAAGATTTATGTAGCCGGTGAAGAACAGGCTTACGCCCAGCAAAAAAAGCAAAAGGGGCTCAAACCGATGCTGAAGCAATGCTCCTTCACCTCCGGCATGCTGCCACACCCGGTGGAATCCAGCAGTCTCCTCGACGACATCCTATCCGGCAGGACTGCCCCATCATCTGAGGCGACCCCCGCCGAAGCATCGGAAACGCTCGCGGAATCGCCCCGCTCGGTTGGAAACTCCCTGGTCGCTCTGTTGCTCATCAGCATCCTCCTCTTCCCACTGATCGCACTCCTACCGATCACTATTCCACTGACCATCCTACGTGTGAAACGCTGGCGCTACCGCGTTGAGAATTTCCGTATCGTCACCAACCATGGAGTCCTTTTCCGCAGCGATACAAGCGTGTTGCTCGATCAGGTCGATAGCCTCCAACACAGCCAAGGAATACTGAATAAAATTTTCCGGAATGGAAAAGTAAGCATCATGACCGCCGGCAGCAGCAAACCAGATCTCGTCCTCATCGATTCGCCGGGGTATCGAAAACTTCACGATACAATCCGTGAGAATACGGAGTAGCCTCCTCAAACCAGCACCATTGCCAGAGCAGCAACCATCAGAGCAGCACCTACCAGCTGCCTCCACCCGAGCGTGGATTTGTTACGACTGGTGACTAACCAGACGAAGAAAACCGCCATCACGCCACGTGTGCTGTAGGCGATGTTGCTCAAGGCAGGTTCAGCGAATTTGCTAAATGCTATATTCACAAGCAGTGCCTGCACACCGAGGGCAAGCCCAGCACCCGCTACCGGCCATCCGGTTTTCACCGTTGAAAATGCTGACGCAAGATCCTTCCACTTTGGAATCAGCATGCCAACCGAAAGCGCTCCTGCCGAAAGCATCATCAGGATCAGCCACCGAGCCGCGCCGGTTTCCTGGCTCTTCCAGCCAGTCATGAAATCATTGATCGCAAAGAAAACACAGGCCACGAGCGTAAGCCCGAGGGTCGCCCTATTCGCCTTCCAGCGTTCCGCTGTGGCTCCGGTAACGAGATAGACTGCCGCTGCCGCCAAAATCGCCCCACCGAAGAGACCTACTCCCGCCTTTTCCAGACCGACACTCGCCGAAAGTGTCGCCACGATGAGCACTTTGAAACCCAAGGCCGAGGAGTGAACCACCAGATCACCCTCCCTGACAGACTGCACGGAAAACCACTGACCCCAGAAAAACAGGACGCCGTTCAAAATCGCCAGCATATCCACAAAGGTGAACGCGTGGGTAAAATCTGGCCTCAAATATACAGCAAAAATTCCTAAGGTCATCAGGTTTGCGAAGCCGAGAACCACTGACATACGCACCCCGTTTCGGGTCGCCCGCTGGATCATCGCGCCGAGAAGCGGATGCAGGGCAGCACCCAACAAAGGTAAAACTATCGCTCCCGACAATACATCCACAACCACCGGTTAACCTGTCACGGATTACCGGTCAATCCCAGCTCTCCCTATTTCCAACTTGGCGAAGCATCCCGTCCCACCAATCCTGCGGCATGAAAAAAGATATCGAACGCATTCTCATCGATGAAGCGGTTATCCAAAAACGCCTCGATACGATGGCCAAGGAAATCGAAACGGATTTCCCAGCTGGCCCCATTATCGCGATCGTGCTACTGAAAGGCGCTTTCGTTTTCGCTGCGGACCTGCTGCGCCGTATTCCACGGGAGTTATCCATCGAGTGCCTGAATGTCTCCAGCTACCACGGTGGAATGGAGAGTTCCGGCAAAGTCGACTTTCTCGATAGACATTTCCCCGAGGTGAAGGGCGCCCACGTCCTACTGCTCGATGACATCCTAGATACCGGCCGAACTCTCGCTGCGGTAGCAAAAAGACTAGAAGAAGAAGGAGCTCTAGCCGTCCACACAGGCGTTCTTCTCGCCAAGGACAAGAAGCGGGCGGAGGAAGTTGAGGCCGACTACACCGGGTTCGAGATCGGAGACGAATTCGTTGTCGGCTACGGCCTGGACTACAAAGGAAAATACCGGAATCTCCCGTATGTGGGTGTGCTGAAGCTGTCGGCTGCAAATTGAGCCGGAGCCGCGTCCTCCAGAACGCGAATCCGTTACTGCATCAAAACCAGCTTCAGCAGACCATCGTCATTCTCTGCGAATCTCGCGACCAACCGGTAGCCTCTTCCAAGGAGCCACCGCACTCAGTATCGGAGCAACCTGGATCGAGCCGTTTTCTATGAGTTCGATAGCCTCACAGGCGGGCCGGAAAGTGGAGCCACTCGGCAGGCAAGGAGAAACCCTTGGGGGGAATTTTCTTTGCCGGTTTTGATGACACCCGTGGGTTCCTATTTTTTTCTCCACATAGTGGATGGTTTTAAAAAACCGCCCCCTATCGGACAATTAACCCCTTTATCTACAAGAATCCTAACTACTTTCCAGGAAACGTGTGTTATGAACGCATGTGAAAAGCAGATGGCGTGACGCGCTTGTCCGCCGTAGCTTTAGCGAAGGAGGGAGCGGGGTTTGCTCTGCAGGTTGGTTTTTGCCCGCCTCACCGATAGGACGAATCACGAAAAACTCCCCCATTTGCCCCCAAATCTCCCCTCAACCTCCAAGCAGTTCCCCGTAGGTATGGGCTTTGCGGCGCAAGCCCTACAGCGGGACTGTCCCTATGCGATAACCCATCTAACCACTTTTGACCAAACGGAGGCTGGCTCTGCGGGGACGCAACCACGCCAAGGGATAGTCAAAACAGAGGGGCGACCGGACGCCCAAAACCGTCACAGGGCATGGCATCACTCACGTGATACCATGCCCTGTGCATCGTACAAACCTAACAACAGCAGGGCGACCAGAGCCCCCTCTGTCATACCTCAGAAAATCCCACCAACCTGCGTGGAACAATCAGCAAGAAAGTACAACCCCATTGGAACTAAATGACAGTCTCAGCGTGGAAATCCTCCGAAAATCACCCGACATCAATTTGGTAATCCCGTACGATGACAATTTGGGATTTAACAGAGCAATTGTTCCGCGTATTTCCTGTACTTCTCCTGGTTGTCCTTGATGGCGGAGAGGTTTTCCCCGCCCAGCTCGAAGATTATACAATTTGTTTTTTTTGGGTATGCAACGCGTCTGAGGTGACGGTTGCGTTTTCCAATAAGGCACCGCTTTGACTGAGGAGTTTCTGCGCCACGGGAAGCTCGGAGTCATCCTTTGCACCGCTGTAGCTGGCCATGGCCACGGGCCTTCCGTCCTCGTGACGGCACAAGGTGACGATGGCTCCCAGGGAGTGGCCGAGGTCTTTTCCGTCCAGAGCGAGGCTTTTGGGCAGCTTGTCCTGGTGGACCGAGAGCCATTGGTTGAGAGCGGTGGCAAGGGCTTCGGGGTCGACGGCGTTGACGAAATCGTTGATGGCGCCGTAGCCGGGCATAACGAGGCGCCCGTGCTTGTTGCGCACGTTCAGGCCTATGGCTTTGCGTTGTCCCTGGTTTAGTGCGACGCAGCGTTTCCAGATGGATTTCACATCCGGTGCGCCAACGAGCAGGCCGTGGGCGATGAGACCGAAGTATGCGATTTTGGCAAAACGCCGGGAGAAAGGACTCCGGTGGTCCGGGATGTTGTGGAAGGCGTCCGAGAGGCTGCGCAGGTGCTTGTGGGACAGCGCGCAGCGCGCTCCGGCAACGCCCTCGCTGGTGCCTTTTTGGAAAATTTCCTCAAGCCGGGCGGGACTGGAGAGGAGTTGGTTGGATTTTTTATGAAGTGGATAAATCCAGTATTTTTTCGGGGCTTTTTGGTCGGTGTAGAATTCGCTCTTATGGCGTGCGAAGCCTTTGCTAAATCCCAATGCCATCCAGTTGCTGGCTTTGTAAATGGTACCTTCGTGAAGCTGCGGATCGCTGAAACTCTCGGCGAGAAGGGGGCGGTATCCGTATTTTTCCTCGAAATGTCCGGGAAGTTCGCGCAAGGCGAGGCCCATACAACGGGTGGCGAGGTTGGGTTCGCGCCGGGATTCCACGACGAGGAACCTCCGCAGTTGGGTGACGAGGGGAAGTCGGCTTCCCCGGGTGAGCGGATCCCAGCCTATCCATTCGTCGCGGTCTTTGAGGCGCAGGGCCGCCCCCGAAGACCGACCCGGCAAGAAATATGTTGCGATGCAGAATCTGACGCATTTACTGACGATTAGGTTTTTGCCAGCCTCACCGACAGGCCGAACAAAGGAAAATGCCCCATTCGCCCCAAAATCCCCCCTCGATCTCAACGTCGTTTCCCGTAGGTATGAGGTTTACGGTGCAATCCCTACTGCGGAACTGTCCCTATGCGATACATCCCTATGCGATACGGTGCTCGTGAATCCAGTCGTCCGTCCATCCCTAGCTTTGGCCGGGTTCGGCTACCCCTTGGCATCCGAGTATGAAGCATTTGAAAAACAATTCTCCGCAAGTAAGATCTCCCCAAGGCACGCGGCGCAGCCCTGATCGAACTCGAGCAAATGCGCAGCGCCGATGTGGTTCGGGCGGTGGCCGACGGACGCCTCGACTTCGGCATTGTCCGTGAGGATGCCGTGCCAGCTGAAATCAAACGTTGGAAGCTGGGAGCGGTCGGTTATGCATTATTCGGGTCAAAGGCGCTCCTGCGAGGCTGCTCGTCCGCAGAGCAGGCGCTTCAGAACCCCCCGGAGTCTCGATCGCTCGGGCATCGCCCCTGGCATTGCTACAAAGCTGGCAGCGCTCCTTGTTACAGGAGACGCGGGGTCAAATATAACGAAATTACCTGCGCCTCCGCAACAGATCCACTTCCATCGCGTTTCAAATGCCCATAGCTGTGCTTCATTTGATTTATCCAACTCTCGTAGTCTACTGGATCGAAGCATCGTCATCGGCACACCTCCACCGCACGATAAATTTGCCCAATCTTTAGTGGGTTGCCACCTCCGCACGCCGTATCGAGATCGGTCCCGTATTCAAGGATTGTAAGGCGGAAAGTATTGCTTGATCACGGCTTCACTTCGTTCCGTGATACTTTGGGCTAGTGCCTCAATGACCTCGTGCGTCAGGCCTTGGGATTGCAATTCAGCGGATGTTGCTGCGCACGCCTGAGCCAGTTGCTTGGCGAGGGCTTCGAACATCGCCATAAAGCCATTGGTTTTGAGGCGCAGTTGTTTTGCGCATTGCTGCCAGTGCCGCGCTTCGATCTCCTTCACCCGGTATTTACTGCCGATCTTCATCGCCAGCTTGGCTTTGTGCGGGGAAACCTTTTTCGGATATGGCAGGGTGCTGGCGATGTCGTAAAGCGGAGCGAGACGGACCTGATTATTCCCGGCAATCAGTAGCGAGTAATTCTTGGCGTGGGCATCTGTGCCCGAGATGAGAAAGTTGACGATCAGTGCTTTCGCAAATGTCTCAATGTCATCCCGCGCTTTGCTTGAAATATCCCAGATTGTGTTCGCGACGTCTTGGACAGACGGCCCACCTTCGTTTTGATATTTCTTGGAAGGTGGGAGCGCTCTTGCTTGGCAGAAATCTTCCTGATGGATTCGCAGACACCGCTCACCTTTGAAAATACGGTCGTAGCGTTTCACGCAAATCACCGGAACATCTCCACAGTGAAGAACCGAGGAGTTGGCGCTTTTGATCCCGAGTTGGGAGGTGAGGGTTAGGCAAAAGTGTTCGTTCTCCGCATAACCCGGAAAATCTTTGGACGCGGGTTTGAGAATATGGGTTGTCGGTGTCTGACCTCCGGGAATCCCCCACTTGCCGGTTTGCGGGGACTGGTAGAGTGCGGTTTTGGGTTGAGCTCCCGCCAGGCTGAACTGACCTGCATCCGTGCCTGTTCGCTGTGCTCCGTGATCGGTGAGAAGCGTCTCAATGCGCTTGGCTAGATCCGCGTCGGCAATCCATTCGACTTCTTCCTCATGATTCTGATCGAGCAATTCAGCTTCGCGTGCTTCCGGGATGAATTGGATCGCCCCGGCACAATCCTCACCGACATGCTCCAGCAAGCTGAAAACATTGTTGTGGCTGACATGAAACCGCTTTCCCCACTCTTCGAGCACAGTTCCGTTGTCCGGGAGAAGATTCCACAGATAGGGCTCGATTTTGGAATGTGGATGCTCGCCCTGAACCAAAGGCATCGATGCCGACAATGGGAATGCTCCTCCCGAAGATTGCCATTTGCTTGCATACCGGAACACCAGACGATTATTTCGCCGCTCGACCGTCCCCATCTTCTGCTGATTCGCGATAACGCTCAGGGTATTCAATTCTGTTCGTCGCCCTCCGTGTTGGTGTTGAGCACATCATCCAAATTGATCACATCGTCTGATGGCGCGGATTGCCCCTGCCTACCAATCGAGAGCGGTAAATCCAGTGCCTTTAGCGTCCGGAGAACGAGCCCCAGTTCGAGCGATGGCTTCCCCTTTTCCAGCCCGATGATCCAGTCCCGGCTTACTCCTGATCGTTCTGCTAGTTCCGCCTGGGTCCAGCCGAGCTTCTTCCGCGCTTGTCTGATGGAAGCGGCAAGATCGTTCACACTGACGATGTTCATAGGAGCGGTCTAGCAAAGTTGACGAACGGCGACAAGACCAAAAAGAAGGCGCTCGGCGACTTTTCCGAAATGTCGACGTTCATCAACTCACCCAGATCCAGTGCATTTCGATCCAGTAAAAAGGGGGCAGGTAAAAAGGGGTCAGGTGATAAATCTTGTAATTCACTCTTCTTCATCCAGCAGCACTCCGCGAACCCAATACCCCGGAGCCATCTACCATGTCATGGCACGGGGAAATCGTCGGGAGAATATTGTTCTGGGTGACGACGACCGCTGGATGTTCCTGCACACTTTGGGTGAGACACTCCAAGGTCAAACGCCACGGCGGCCAGGCACCAAGGAAAGCAGAACCGGATATGGGATTTGAACCGCCAAGCAAGAAAAGTAAGAGCTCCTTCCTACTCGGCAAACTTGGCACGGCAGGCGCCTTAATTTGTATGGCGATCCGACCGGGACGCCTCGGGTTACTGGGTTTTGCTTGGGGCTGATCGGTAGGCCCGCCTTTTTTGTGACCTGATCTCGCGTCTTTGCTTTTTCCGAAGCCGCTCTATAATCCGTTCACACATGCCCCAGACCGAGCCAACCATAGAAGCGGAAGTCGTCGAGATCGACGGGGTCGCAGTGGAGCCGCGCCCTGCCCCCAAGCAGACGGGAAGAAGTGAATGGAACAGTTGGCAAAGCTGGCAGGGACGGGTGAAAGAACTCGATGCCCGCTGGTGGCCACTTTGGCTGGTTCTTGGCTTTATCGCGCTGGTGCTCATCGTCGCAGTGGCAATGTGCGTGGCCGTATTCTGGATCACATATAAGATCATCATGGGACTCACCACCGCATTTCTTTCGCTCCTCATCCCAGGCCGGGAACTGCAGCGCCGCTAGAATCTAGGATCTCGAGATCATCAGGAGGCGTAGGCCGTTTAGGCAAACTACCACCGTGCTGCCTTCGTGGCCCACCACTCCGACCGGCAGAGGGAGGGAAAAACCAAGAGCTGCGATCAAGAGGAAGAAGATCACCAAGCTCGCGAGCACGAGGTTCTGAATCAGCACTCTCTTCGCCCGCCGGGAGTGACGGAGCAACAACGCGATGTTTTCCAACTTATCGCCCATTAGGACGACGTCTGCAGTTTCCATTGCGACATCCGTTCCCGCAGCTCCCATCGCCACGCCGAGATCGGATGCGGCGAGCGCCGGGGCATCGTTCACGCCATCGCCAATCATCATCACATTTCCTTCCTCCTTGAGCTGACGGATGATGCGTAGCTTGTCCTCCGGGAGTAACTCCGCATGGAATTCGTCGATCTCGGCTTCGGATGCGATCGTGCGTGCTACGGAGCGATGATCGCCAGTGAGCATTACCACTTTTTTCACACCCGCATCGTGGAGGTCTTTGGTCAGATCCTTTGCTTCCGGACGTATCGTATCTGCCATCACGAAGGCTGCTTTCGCAGAAACGCCATCCCCTTCCCTGACTCCAAGCCAGACGCAGGTTCGTCCTTTCTCTTGGAGCTCTTTCGCCATGGCAGCGAGGTCCTCAAATCCTCCCGCATCCATCTCACGGAACCAGCGCTCGCTACCGATAAGGAAACGCTCGGAGCCGACCGTAGCCTCGGCTCCCTTTCCAGCTGTAGATTGGAACGAGCCAGCTGATCCGGTCTCTATCCCCAGATCAGACGCGGTCTTAACGATTGCGTTGGCAAGCGGGTGCTCGGATTTCGACTCCAATGCGGAGGCAATACGCAGCCACTCGCTGACTTCCCCCGGCAATTCTCCACCAATAGGGAACACTGCCGAGAGGGTTACAATTTCCGTAAGAGACGGCTTCCCAACGGTAAGTGTTCCCGTTTTGTCCACAGCTACTATATCTATAGTAGAACTCCTCTCAAGATGTGAGCCACCCTTGATCAAAATACCCCGCCGGGCTGCTCCTCCGATCGCGGAGAGCACTGTCGCCGGAGTGCTGATGATCAGGGCACAGGGTGAGGCCACGACCATCACGGTCATCGCCCGGTAAAACGCTTGGGAAAAGCTTTCACCCCACAACAACCACGGCACAAAGAAGACTGCGATGGTAAACAAGATCACACCCATTGCGTAGTATTGCTCGGCGGTTTCGAGGAAACGCTGGGTCTTTGATTTCTCCGCCTGCGCCTCGGCGACCAGCTTCACCATCCGTGCCAGCGCGGAATCCTCGGAGCGCTTCGTCACCGTCAGCTCGATCCCTCCGCTGCGATTGATCGTACCTGCGAAGAGCGGGCTGCCTGCATGCTTGGAAACCGGCATCGACTCGCCCGTCAGCGACGACTCATCGACTTGGGTTTCCCCTTCGAAAAGCTCCCCGTCCACCGGGATTTGCTCGCCGGGTTTCACAACAACCAGTTCACCGATCTCCAAATCCTCGACAGCCACTTTCACCGTTTTCCCATCCCGTTTCACCAACGCTTCGTCAGGGCGCAATGTTAGCAAAGATTCGATGGCCCGGTGGGTGCGCTCCATCGCGTAACGCTGGAGGACATTCGAAAAACTGAAGAGAAACAACAGCAACGCCCCCTCGAACGGCGCACCGACAATGGCCGCACCAATCGCAGCCAGCACCATCAACACATCAACGTCGAGCACACGCTCACGCAACGAAGCGATAGCGGACTTCACCCCCTCCTGGCCGGCAAAGAAATAGGCTCCCGCGTAAAGTCCATGCGTCCACCAGCTTATTCCGGAGATTTTCCCAACAATGAACGCCGCGATCAAAAACAGGAATCCGAGACCACAGGAGATTTCTTCGTTCAGATCGCCAGATCGGAGGCGCGTTGCAAAAGATTCGCGACGAACCGCCTTCCCAATTTCCAGAGGACTTACATCGGCTCCGGCACCTTGTAGCCCAGCGACGACCTCGTGTTCCGGGGCGACGGAAGAATCGAATGTGAGGCACAGGACTTTCCCGAGATAGGTCGCCGTCGCACGGCGGACACCGTGGATTTTTTCGACTTTTTTCTCCAGTTTTAACGCACCCGCCTCACAGCCTTGGTTCCCGAGTCGGAAACTCAGCTTGCGCAAAGCCATCGCAACATCGCCCGCATCCGCCGCAGCCATCTCGCGCAGGTCGCTCTCACTGACCTGCTCGGGATCGAAGGCAATCTCCAAGCGACCGCGCGTAGGATCGGCGCTTACCACGAGAATACCTTTGTGCTCCGCGAGTTCGTGGATTTCTTCTCCGAGCAGTTTCCCACCTGTTTCATCAGCCTTCATCTGGGTTCAGAATAGCTGGTAGCGATCGCAGTTTCGAGCGTGGAAATCAGACAAAAGGAGACCGTTGCACAAATCAAACAAGCTCAACCCCAAATGTAGGAACGAAAATCGGAATCCGCCTCACACGGGCAGCGTGATCGCCAGGCTACGTGTTTATTGCCAATCAGAGCTACCCCAGTAGAAATCACCCCAGACGGCGGGGATAGAGGGGGTGAAAATTCCCGGTTCTGCGGCTTTGGCAAATGATCTGGTGTCTGTGGAAAACGCAGCCATTACTCCACCTGAGGGTAACCATTCAGGTATCGAAGAGCAGTTTCTCAGCTTCGACTGGGTCGGCGAAGAGTTTCTGCAGTACTCCGTAGACATCAACTGATCTCTTTTTAGCGCTCGCGATCACACTGCGAACCTTTGCGAACCCTCTCGACCATTCCAGACTGCGGAAGCAGCCGCTTATCTTCTGGCGCGTCTTCATCATCCGCAGGTCGCGCTCGGCCTCATTGTTGTCGAAGGGCACATCGTAGAGCAAAAACGCTAGCGTCTCTTCCTCGTAGTTGGTGAAGCGGTCGAGCAGGTTGAGCGCCTTGCCCCGGGCAGGGCGGCCGCGTTTGCCGGGGCGAGGCTCTGGCTCGGGGTTCTCGGCGCGGCCGACCGCGAGGATCTCTTGGTAGCGCTCGCGCAGCCGCACGAGCGTGACCGGGCCGACTTTTCTGCCGCCTTCGCCCTCCCGATCTTTGAGTTTTTTGCCCTCGAGCAGGAGCTCGATCATTTCGACCGGCCACCGCTGGCCATGGTGCTCTTCGACGAAGGTAAGGTCGCGCAGATGGTGCGCGTTGCACAGGCCGTGCTTGAGGCCCTCGAACTTGAGGTAGGCGGGCAGGAAGTCGTGGATGCTGCGCCCGGTGTAGCCCTCGAGCACGCCGACGCTCTTGATGTCTTCAAAACTGCGCCCGGGCGTCACTTCAAAGTAGGCTTACTGCGGCGTGCTGGCGACGTGTAGCCAGGACGTGCGACCGAGGATCTTCAGACCGGTTTGCTGGCCGCCCCCGCGGCCACCCTTCGGGCAGACCTCTGGTCTGGCTATGTCGCTCCGCTCCATTCATCGTTGTGCATGAAGTTTGAAGAGACGACTTTCTCTCGTATTTTCTCGTGGATGGGCCCGGCGCGCGCCGAGGCGTCTCTGATGAACCTAGGAAGAGTGCCAGCGGCCAGCTTGCAGCCGAAGAGCCCTGCGAGCCTCTCGTAGGGCAGCAGGTGGTAGACGTGCAGGTAGGTGGCAGCGGCGCGGATGCGTTCCCCATATTGCACTGGTGCTTTGACCTCGGTCGGGAAGGGGGCGGTATTTTTTTGCCACAGCTAGAGCATTGGCAGACAGGGGAGCGGTATTCGGTGACCTCAACCTTGATCTCGACGGGCAGGTCGAAGACTTGTCGCTGCGTCTCGCCGCAGCTGCAGCGAGCAGGGGGCGGGAGATCGACGACGTGGTCGGGCTCCTTGCTTTTTCGCAGGGTCGTCCCCTTGTGGCCGGGCTGGGCACCGGACTTCTTCTTTCTACCTTTTTTGCCCGCGCTTTTGGGCGGCGGCGACCCGCCGGGGTTGTGCCTGTCGGAGGAGGGCGGCTTCGAACTGTTGTGGCTGTCCTTGCCCAGCTTGGCGCTGAGCGCGGCGATCTGCTCACCCTGTGCGGCGAGTTGCTCGACTTTCTCCCAGAGCATCAGGATCATATCCGCCGCCCTCTCGGGCTCGTTGCGGCACATCGCCACGAGCCCGAGAGGGCTTGGGCGGAAGGCCGAGATCCATACCCGACTACATACCATGACTACGAAATCCGGGCCATCGCTAATTAGTAGAAATGTCAAAAAAGTGCTGGGGCACCTGAATGGTTACACCTGAGGCAGTAAAGGAGACGTTGTAAAGACCTGGAATGGTAACTTTCACCTCGTTCAAAGCATTCAGAAAATCTTGTTCCGTGTATGCGGGCATTGCGTGTGGTGTAGGATAGATCGTAACCTGCCGGTATCGTGGCCTCGCCAACGGGGAAGTTCCGTGCGAATTGGAAATTGATCCAAAATCCACATCGCTCTCGGCGGCACCGAAAGGGCAGTATGAACCCGCAGCCCGCGGCTTCAGATCCTCAGGCGTTGACGGTTGAGTTTTTCCTCAATTTCTGCGCTTTCAGCATCCCGCAACCGGCGGCGACATCGATTCCACGGCGCTGGCGGAAGGTGCAGGGAATCCCCGCCTCGCGCAAAACGCGCTGGAACTCCTCGCCACCCTTACTACTAGATCCATCGTAGCCGTTGGTCGGGTTTAGCGGGATGATGTTCACGTGGCTTTCGATCCCTTCGAGAAGCTTCGCCAGCCTCGAAGCCGTTTCAGGCGAATCGTTTTCCCCCTTGATCAGCGTCCACTCGAAAAAGATGCGTCTACCGGTATCTCGGCAATAGTTGCGGCAGGTATCGATGAGTGTTTCGAGATTCCATTTCTTGCTCATCGGCACCAGGGAAGAGCGCTCTTCTTCGGTCGATCCGTGGAGGCTTACGGCGAGGCGGTAGGGACTATTTTCCTCAGCCATACGAAGGATGTGAGGCACATATCCGACAGTGCTAATCGCGATATGGTTCGCCCCAACTGATGCACCGGCCGGATGAGAAACGACGTCCATTGCCCGCATCACTGAATCGTAGTTATGGAGCGGCTCGCCCATTCCCATGAGCACGATGTTACGCAAGCGCCTGTCGGGATGGCTTGCGGCGAGTATCCGGCGGACGTGCTGAACCTGGGCGACAATTTCACCGGCTGTGAGGTGGCGGACGAAACCCATTTGCCCTGTGGCACAAAACACACAGCCCATGGCACAGCCAGCCTGGGAACTCAGACATGCGGTGAAACGGCCTTTGTATTCCATCAGGACGGTCTCGATCACTTGGCCATCGGTGAGCCGGAGGAGATATTTACGGGTCAGCCCGTCGCTGCTATGAATTTCCTCGGACTGTTCTGGGAGATCGATGAAAAAGCGTTTTCCCGAGCCGACGTTTTCATGAACCCATTTGCGAAGTGGTGGAAGAAAATCAACTGATGCAAGATCGGTAAATGCAATGCGCTGCACCGCACCCCAAAGGGCCCTCATATGATGCGAACTCACACCGTCCGCGACGAGTATCTCCTGCAGCTCGGAAAAGCGAATACCGAGCAATGAAACGGGGGATTCGCTCACGGTTCGACAGGCAGGGCACGCGGCACTTCGTCCACGGGTTCGGCACGTGGGGGGACGATGAGCGCCCTTGGCGGCGCAGGATCTTCCCGTGGTGCAGGCTTCACAGGAACTGCTTTCGGCGGATCGGGTACGGGTGTAATTCCCTCCTCTACCGGAAGCACCTTCGGAGTAACTTTGATCGGCACATTTGGCGGCGGGGTTTTGCGCATCTTGATCTCCACGCGGCGGTTCGGAGCCTGTGCAGCGGCGTCCCCACTGATCACTAGCGGCTGAGATTTTCCGTAGCCACGGGTGATGATCCTGTCGGGATCCATTTTCATCGATCTCACCAGATAGGTCTTCACCGCTTCGGCGCGTTGCTCGGAGAGCAGAAGGTTTGGTGCATCACCACCGATCAGATCAGTATGCCCTTCAATCCAGCAATATAGATTCGGGTTCTTATCCATCAGCAATGCCAGCTTCATCAAACCCACCTTGGCACTTTCACGTAGCTCGGCGCGGTTGAATTCGAAAATGAGATCGCTGGGAAGGAGAGTCTTTTTTGAAAGTAGGAGATTCGCAGGAAGATTCAGCATCTGGTCGAGCGATTCGATTCCATCCAGCTTACCATTGTCCACCAGGCCGTTGTTACCCTTCTTGATCAGCTCATCGGTGAAACTGGTCATCTCCCCGTCATCCACCTGCACCGCTCCGGGATCGACGGTGATTTGTCCGACAGCAGCAGGCTGGAGATCCGTCTCCATGCGTCCGAATTCAGGAAGATCCGCCTCAATATCAAAGGTAGAGGAAACCGAAGCAACATCCGCCTCAATATCACCTGCCGCGAGCGGATTGGAAATTTTCAAGGCATACTCGGGATCGAGAACGCTGGGAGATATGTCGATTTCCACATCTTCGGGAAGCAAGTCGAGCAGATCGATTTCTTCCAGTAACGATGCGGAATCTTCCGGAGGTGTCACCGTCTCCTCAGGCGGTAGCGCAAGCTCGGGCTGATACGGCTTCACCTCCACCTGACGAACGTTCACAGGTGCCGTGGAAAATTCCTCTGACTGCTGGATACCCAATGCGATCCTGACGTGGTCGAGGGCGAAAAACACGAGGACGTGCAGGATGATAGATACAAGCATAGCGACCGTCGCCCAGCGTCCGATATGCTCGGGACCCGGGAGGCGGTAGCTGCTGACATCACGCGTGTCGCTCCAGCGATACTCCTGCTCCATGAAAAGTATTATAAACGAAGAAATCGTGCTGGCAATCCCTGAAAAACGTGGTTACGCCGTACACGGCACGCCATGTGCTATGTAAATTTCAATCCCTGAAACATCATGCCTACAAAGAAATCAACCAAGAAGGTCGTAACGAAAAAGGCAGCTAAGAAAGCAGCAAAAAAAGCTGCTGTAAAAGCACCTACCAAGAAGGTCGCCGCAAAAAAATCCGCAAAAAAGACGACTCCAAAAAAGACGGCTCCATCAATCGATAGCATCGCGAAAGTAGCCTACCTGAACTACCGCCGCCGCACTGAACTCGACCTTCCAGGCGATAACGAAAGCGACTGGCTTGAAGCCGAACGCTCCCTCATGAATGGCTAAATGACCAAACCAAACATCAATGAATCACCGACGCCCGCCTTTGAAAAAAGGCAGGCGTCTTCATTTTAGCGATTGCCTTCCCCCCGAGAAAATAGATAGTCAGGTTATCTTAATTAAAAGTGTTGTCAGTTGGGCGCCTTTTATTGGCGCCTCTCGGATTCTTTCGAATCCTGTCCAACCCTCCCCCGGGGCTGCAACCCGCCCCCTCCCCTTTCATTCCACCCTTACAGTTATGTAACCCCGAACCCATGAACCCACCGCCCATGCAATCCGCCCTTTTTGAAGAAACTCCCGTCGTCGTAAGTCCGCGTAAATCACGCCGATCCAAGACCACCAAAGCCATCGAGGAATTCGGACTCAAGGCTCCCTCGAAAATGGGGAAAAACTACGTCCTCGATACCAACGTCCTTCTCCACGACCCGGCCTGCCTTGAGCGTTTCAAGGAAAACCACATCTGCATCCTAGTCGATGTCCTCGCCGAGCTCGACAAGTTCAAGAGCGAGCAATCCGAAAGAGGAGCCAACGCTCGCCGCGTCCACCGCCGCCTGACCGAGACGTTTGCCTCCGGTGGCAGCCCAACCAATGGCGTCCCTACAGAAGGTGGCGGCACGATCCGCCTGGTGATCTACGATCCCTCGGCCTGCCCGAATAATTCGGAGCGTCTTGACCAATTTTACCGCATCTTCCCAGATCGCGATCGCGTTGACCACCGCATCCTCGCTGCCTGCTTCCTTCTCCAGCAATACAACACCGATGGCCAGGTAGCCCTCGTCACCAAGGACATCAACCTCCAACTCAAAGCCCACGCAGTAAACATTGAGTGCCAGGACTACCTGAACGACAAAGTCGATGCCCGCGAGGTATCGAACTACGAAGTCCGCCGTGTTGATGTCGAGTCCAACGAGCTGCACCGCTTCGCCAGCAGTGGGGAATTGGAAATTGATCCGGAGCGCTACATCGGCTGCGAGGTGAATGAATACGTCCTTCTCTGCTACGGGGAAAAACAAACCATTCCCGCACGCCTCCAGTTCGATAATAAATTCGTGCGCCTGAATATCCCCGAGGTTTTAAAAATCCCCGACGGCCAATCGCTCAAGCCACTCAACCTCGGCCAGCGCTGCCTGATCGACGCCCTGCTCAATCCGGACATCTCCCTCGTCACCTGCTACGGCCACGCTGGCACGGGCAAGACCCTAGTCGCTGTTGCCGCAGGCCTCCATGAAATGTTTAACCGGAAATTCACTGGCATCACCGTCAGCCGCCCGGTCGTCTCCATGGGGGACCAACTTGGTTTTCTTCCCGGCTCACTCGATGAAAAAATGCGCCCCTGGCTCCAGCCCATCCACGATGCGCTGGATCTTCTGATGCGCCCCAACGTCCCACTCGGCCCCAAGCGCAAACAATCGAAATCTGGTGCAGCCGTCACCGCTAAAAAACCATACGAAGCACTGATCGAGCAGGGCATCTTGGAAATCGAAGCTCTTTGCTACATCCGCGGCCGCTCAATTCCGAACCGTTTCTTCATCCTCGACGAGGCGCAGCAACTCACACCGCAGGAAGCGAAAACCATCGTCACCCGCATGTCGCGCGATTCAAAGCTCGTCCTCGTCGGAGACCCCGCACAGATCGACAATCCGTATGTAGACAGCCGAAGCAACGGCCTCGTTTACACCCGCAACCGTCTTAAAGATCAGGCGTTCAGCGCCCACGTCGCACTCAACCGCGGAGAACGCTCGGAACTAGCCGAGGCGGGAGCACAGCTGATGTGAAACTTTAAATCTTAAACTTTAAACCTCAAAGAAGAGCCAAGGAAAATCCTTGGCGTCTATCCGCGGTTCCTCTTCTTCACCAACAAAAAAGCCGCCGGATTTCTCCGGCGGCTTTGGTTTGATTATTTCCGTTATGCTGATGCGAAGTTCTCCGCTACCACATCCCAGTTCACTACGTTCCAAAACGCGGCGATGTACGCCGGGCGCTTGTTCTGGTAGTTCAGGTAGTAAGCGTGCTCCCAGACATCGAGGCCGAGGAGAGGAGTGCTACCGCATCCGCCGAAGTCAGGCCCCATCACAGGGTTATCCTGGTTTGCGGTCGAGCAGACGGCCACGGTGCCATCGGACATCTTGCAAAGCCATGCCCAGCCGGAACCGAAACGGGTCATGCCTGCATTTGCGAAAGCCTCTTTAAATGCATCGAACGAACCGAAAGCAGCATCGATGGCCGCCGCGAGATCGCCGGAAGGTGCGCTTGCGCCGCCGGGAGCGATAACTTTCCAAAAGTGGCTGTGGTTTACGTGACCACCGCCGTTGTTACGCACCGCGCCGCGGATTTCATCCGGCACGGAAGCGAGGTCTTTGACGAGTTCGCAGATGGATTTTGCTTCGAGATCCGCTTTGCCCTCAATGGCGGCATTGAGCTTGTCAACGTAGGCTTGGTGATGCTTGTCGTGGTGGATTCCCATCGTTGTCGCATCGATGTGCGGTTCGAGTGCGTCGAAGGAATAGCCGAGGTCTGGTAGTGTGTGTGCCATAATGGTTAAATTGGTTGTTTCTCTGGTTTGTATTGTCGCGGGCATCCAAAAAAAGCATGATCGCGCCAACAGACTAACATCAACGCCATCTTGCGCCAGCCCGCAAGGGGAAATTCATTATGCCACCGGAACTCCAACCCTATCTTCCTCACATTATCACCGCCATCGCCTCACTTTTCGTGGGATGGCTGCTCACTTGGCTCGCCGCCGGGAGTAAGAAATCCGCCCTCGCCGAAAGACTGAAATCCGAGGAGCGCCGCACTACTGAAGCTGAAGCCCGCTTCGCCAATGCCGAGGCTGAGAGCGAACGCAACGAAACCGCCGCACAGAATTTCCGCAATCAGCTCGCGGAAATGACCAGCCGCATGGAAGCTGAGCGAAAAGCCGCCACCGAGAAGCAATCCCTCCTCGCGCGCGCTGAAACCAAACTCTCTGATACTTTCAAAGCCCTCTCCGCAGACGCACTCAAGGGGGCGTCTGAGCAATTCCTCCACCTCGCAAAATCCACCCTAGCCTCCCAAACCGAGGAGGCCAAAGGCGAGATCGAGAAACGTAAAACCGCTATCGAAACATTGGTGAAACCTGTCGCCGATTCCCTCGGAAAATTCGAACTCCGCATCGGCGAAATCGAGAAAATCCGTGAAGGCGCATACTCCGAGTTGAAAGAACAGGTTCGCGCCCTCGGAGAAGGCCAGCTCGGCCTCCAGCGCGAGACCGCCTCCCTCGTCAAAGCCCTGCGCCAGCCCACAGGCCGTGGCCAATGGGGCGAGATGCAGCTCCGTCGAGTTGTCGAGCTCGCTGGCATGCAGGAGCATTGCGATTTCAGCCTCCAGACCAGTACCACCACGGACGAGGGCAAACGACTCCGCCCCGATCTCATCGTAAAACTTCCGGGACAGAAAACTATCGTCGTCGATTCCAAGACGCCAATGGACGCATACCTAAACGCCCTCGAGGCAACAGAAGACGCCGACCGCGAACGTTTCCTCACCCAGCACGCGCAGCAGGTCCGCACCCACATCCAGCAGCTTTCCTCAAAGAAATACACCGACCAGTTTGACGACTCGCCGGAGTTCACAGTCCTCTTCCTACCGAGTGAATCCTTCTTCTCCACCGCCCTCCATTCCGATCCCGGGCTCATCGAGCGCGGGGTTGATCAAGGCGTCATCCTCGCTACTCCTACCACACTCATTGCCCTCCTGAAAGCCGTTGCCTACGGCTGGAGGCAGGAATCTCTCGCTCTCAACGCCAAGGAAATCTCCGCCCTCGGCCGCACCATGCACGAGCGCCTCGGCAAACTCGCCGACCACTTCTCTTCTCTCGGCAACTCCCTCAACAGCGCCGTCGATCACTACAACCGCGCCATCGGCTCCTACGAGACCCGGGTCATGTCCACCGCCCGCAAATTCGAGGAACTCAAGGCCGCCCCCGAAAACACCACCCTCCCCAACCTCGAAGGCATCGACAAAACCACCCGCCCTCTCCTCACAGCCAACCCCGAAGTAGATATCGAAGCCAATGACGACTTCGCCTTCGTACCCGAAAAGAACACCGCCTCCAAAAAAGCGGCGAGTGATCTGCGTAGCGCGTTTGAGGATTTTTGATTGAATTTCGCATCTGATGCAGTTACATCTGATGTATGAGAACCACTTTGGATATCGATTCCGACGTCCTGGAGGCGGCGAAGGAACTCGCGGCAAAAGAGAAAACGACCGCTGGACGGATCATCTCGGAGGTGTTTCGGAAAGGAATCCAATCACGGCGGACACCCGGCGCCATGGCTTCCAAAGGAAAAGACGGGATAAAAAACGGAGTTCCCCTCATGCCATCACGCGGGGATCTGGTGACATCCGAGCGCATTCGGAAGATCATGGATGACGAGGGCATCTGATGAGATACCTCTTGGACATCAATCTCGTCATCGCCCTGATGGATCCCGACCATGTGTTCCACCAGAAGGCGCACGATTGGTGGAGTAAGAATGGCAAACCCTGGGCTTCCTGCCCCCTTACGGAAAACGGCTTCGTCCGCATCACCTCCTCATCGGCCTACAGCCCCAGCCCCAGCCCCAGCCCCAGCCACACTGCAACAGTCTTGGAGATGACCTCAAGATTCGCAGACTTTGCCAGAAACTCCGATCACGAATTCTGGCCGGATGATTTCTCCATCACCGACCGGTCCCTCTTCGACCACAATCTCGTCCTGTCTTCGAAATACCTAACGGATCTATACCTCCTCAAACTGGCCTCCAGAAACGGCGGTTGCCTTGCCACCTTCGACCGGAATATTCCCATCGGTGCCATCCGACAGGACGCGACCGAGGCTCTGCTCATCCTGTAAGTTGACCTTTCTCGCCCCTCGAGAGATACCCTTTCTACATCCGGAAAACAGAGCATCATGAACCGGTAGCGTCATAAATCCACGGTGGGTATTCCGCATCGAGGAAGCGGCCACTGCCAACTTGATTTCCTGTATCAAGAACCGGCGATTCTACGGATATGAAGTGGGTTGCGTAGGCGATGATCCGGTCACCGGCCAGCTCGACATGGCATCTCCAAAGACCCTCGTGAAAACCCTCCTCCAAGATGAACAGCTAGTGTCTGACATTTTTGAAAATGCCCTCCTTCACACGCTTGGCTTCGGCAAGGCCTGCTGCCGCTGTTGCATTTGGGGAAGCTGTCCGAAAAGCACGGAAGATCGCCGGGATTTCAGGACGCCGCCGTTGATGGGATGGAACGTGGAACCAACAGACGCGGAAAAGGCCATCAGGAATACAAGATAGATGCCACAGAGAAAGAAGAATTCGAGTAAGCTGCGATCAAGGAAAAACATGCCAATAGCGGCGATAAAAACCGATATGGTGACAGCTACGGCGATCCGGTTGTGCAGATTTCTTCGGGTCATTGTATATCTCTGATTTGCTGGACAGGGAAGCGGAACCGTTCCGTTCGCCTCATCCCGTGTGCGTAAAAGCGAAAGCGTTTCTTTCAGCACTTAAGTGGAAGCCGTTATCGAGACACCATCCCTTCTTCCTTCAACCTTTCCGCGAGCCAGACCTTGACGATGGATTGTCGGGTTACGCCGACGCGTTTTGCCTCATTGTCCAGCGAGTTGATCATCCAATTCGGAAGATCCACATTCACACGGCGCTGCTCAAGGCCAGGGCGCGTCGCTGTTTTCCAATCCAAAAATGCGGAAACGTCCTCGCCTTCATCGAAGCGGCGGTCGAGTTCCTTAGCTGTGATGGTATCCTTCTTCTTCGCCATGGCGTGATCTCCTTATTGATATGATTCTGATTTTTTCTTTCCTGAGAGTGTAGATGGCCGTCCAGAGCTTGCCCTGATGCTTCGCGATGATCGCGTATCGGGGCTCATCCATACTTCTGGCGGAAATGATGAGCCTGCGCTCGTCGTTCCACAAATTCCGAGCCGAATTGAAATCGATCCCGTGCTTCTCTGCATTGGAGATCGATTTTTTCTCATCGAACTCAAAATCCATAAAGGTATAGAAATGGATCTAACTCCGGAAATCAAGCGAAAACTTGAGATCGGAATCAGCCCAGCGACCACCGGACGACTACAAAAACAAGCGGGACGATGGCGATAAAAAGCCATGCGGCGAACAGGTGGATCTTCGCGTTGGCTGGCTCCGCGACGAAGTGTCTCGACCACCTGAAGTTTGCCATGGCGGATGGGAACCAGATGCAGGCGAGGGCGAGGAAGGAGAACGCCAGATAACGAACCGTCAGCGGTAGCCCGAGCTTGAGGTAGATGGCAATTGCCCAGAAGGCGACGGTTCCAACGGATGCGATACGCTGGAATTTCGAAGCGTGGCCGTCCGCATATTCGCCACCGTCCATCATCGTTTACTCAGCCGCCGCTCCGAGGAAGATCCGGGAAACTTTTCCTGCCTTGAACTCAAAAATCATGCCGCCGTAGATGGAGCCTACGAGGTATTTGTCACCGCCTTGCGCGAGATGCTCGGCTTCCTCCTTTTCGGTTTTATAATCGGCGTAGGCTTGGACAACTTCCTCTTTGGTCGAGCCTATGCCTATTCCACGTTCGGTCTTCAGTTCGGACGGCGCTTCGATAGTAATCGAGAACACAGCTTTCGTGCCGCCGATTTCTCCTGAAATCATGTCTGCCGAACATCCGGAACCGGTAAACGTCCATGGCTGCACGGCTTCGCCAAAAGCTTCCCAGATCTCGTCTTTTCCTTTGGCAAGCGCACCGAGTTTTTCCTTTTCACCTAGCGCAAGAACCTCGACTTCCGAGGCATCCAGACCGAGGCCTCCAATCCTGGCATCGACCATGATATCCGCACCGGTGACTTCGATCACGGCGATCTCCGAGCCGGGGCGGTAGCTGGTGGTGACCATTTCGCCCGCCTTGTAGATTCCTGCCGAGCCGTTTTTGTTCGAGAGACGAAAATACAGGCCGGAAGGCTGATTCGGGAAAGTGACATACTCGCGTGCCTCCAACTCGCTCATCACTAGCTCACTGGCTTTGCCATAAACCTTTTCCGCGTCCTCCAGGGAGATCCCGGGATGGACGCCGTCTTTGGTTTTGTAACCAGTATCCATGACATCGATGAAATCGATCACCGCATCTCCGGCGACTGTAGACTCTGCGTTCTCCTCGACCGCACTAAGTCTCATGATGGTTTTTTCATTCACGCTGATCGTCACAAGGGCAATCCCCTCGCCTTCGGATGAACGCTTGAAGGATGCTTCATTCATCGCTTCCCGCGCCTCGGCGATGGTCATTCCCAGTTTGATCAAACCTGCGGAATTCGCGCTCACCATGGGTGCAATGGCTTCGGCGAGTTGCACAGCCACAGCCACAACCTCTTCCTCCTGCGCACTTGCGGTAGCGTTCAGCAAACATGGGCTGAGTAGTGCGATGGCTAGACGAGCGGTTCGTAGAGAAGCTTTCATGGTAGTCGGAGGGCTACGAGGGGATTTAATTTTCCCCTTGTCTGGATGTAACAGTGGCCGGAGGGTATTGGTATGTCAAAGCTATCCCACGCCGTCAGCCTCCACCCGTATTTCGAAATCCGTGAAGGCAATCTCGACGCCTTTCTTGCCCTGATGCCCCAGTTCGTGGAGGCGACTACGAAGGAGCCTGCGTGTGTCTATTACGACTTTTCACGAAACGGGAACACTGTCTTTTGCCGGGAAGCTTATGTAGGCGCAGAAGGCATCCTGGCACACCTTGACAACGTCGGGGAACTACTCGGAAAATGCCTGGAACTTTCCGATTTGAATCGACTCGAAGTTCATGGGCCTGCTGATGAAATCGAAAAACTCCGTGAGCCTCTTGCGGAGCTAAAACCGGACTTTTTCATCCGGGAAACCGGACTGGAAACCAACTAACTTGGTCAGAGCCCGAGAGCCTGCCTAGTCAAAGGATCCTTCAAGGCTTCGGAAAGCAAAGGATGGCGGAGCAATGTGCTGAAACGGCCTTCCTTCGCTAGATTCATCAGCTCCGGGTCATCAACAATGATGGCGCGGGGATAAGGCCGTCCCGTTTCCGGATCGAGAACAGGCTCAAGTGGCTTGTCCGGACTTGCGGCGATCATTTTCGCCAACCGTAGGCGCGGCTGCGCAGTGAGGGGGTCGAGTTTGTCCATTAGCGATTGAGGGATCGCGACGGAGATGGAGTTTTTCAAACGTTCCGCAAGGCTCGGACTGGGAGGCGAGCTGGTGCCGAACTCTGCGGAATTCCGAATCTCGGCCACCGAGCTAGCGTGGTGGACCAGGGTGGCTACGGTGAGGCAAAGCAGGGCAGCGGGAATTATGGTAACAAGAAGCCGAAAAACCAGTTGACCAGATGACTTCGGCGCAATGTCTTCTGCGGTCTTTGGGACGGGTGCGCGGAAGAATTTGATGATTTTCCGAAGGACAAGGAGGCTCGCAAGAAAGGCTACGATCGGCAAACCCGTTGCGATCAACTCGGAAGGTTGGCCGAACCACGAAATCGCGAGGGACGGTGCCTGCTGCCATACCCGGAAGCCCACCCAGGCGCTAATTACGAGGAAGGCGGTGTTCACGAAGGTTCGTGCAAGCCCCCGAATAAACATGTATCCCGCGCACAGCCCGAAAATGATCAGGGCTGCGGTGCCAAGCGAGATTTCCGGGAGTGTGTCCATTTGGGTAAATGCTGAAATTTTGAAAACTGAAATACTGAAATCTGAGAGAAGGCCGGAGCTAACTTAGCCGAGCCTTGGGGAAATCCTGCTTCATATGGGCGATGGTTGCGACATCCATTTCCTCCGAAGAAAATCTGTAGATGATGCGATATCCACCCTCGTGGACTTCCCTGAAACCGGATTTCGGGTATTCATGAACCGGATGGCCGCAGGTTGGCATCAGAGATGTTTGTTCATCCTTTGCGATCACACGTTGAACCTGTCTGCCCGCATAAAGCTCCGAGTCACGCGCGATAAAATCATCGATCGCCCTAAGCTCGGAGCGGGATTGTTCTGACCAAACGACCGTCATGCCAAACCGAATTCCTTGCGGATTGAGGCGTGGGTGTGAGTGCGCCCAGCCTCAATATCGGCCATTCCATTATCGATTTTCTGGCGGACAAGGATTTCATACATGAGGTCATCCCAGCTAGCGGATTCCGGCAACTCCCGAACCAGTTGCGTCGCTGCGCTTTTGACAGAAGCATAGCTATCTTTAGTTTGCAGCATACTGGTAATTAGGATCAAAGGGGACTAAAATGCTAGCTGACATCGCTCAGTGACTCGCGCATCGCTGCCTCAGGAAATGATCGGTCAGAACAAGAGTCGCCATGGCCTCGACGATGGGAACAGCGCGAGGAAGGACGCAGGCATCATGGCGACCACGACCCTGGAGGGTGGTGTTCTCGCCGCTGTCCGTTACGGTATCCTGGGTGGAAATGATTGTCGCAGTGGGCTTGAAGGCAACGCGGAAAACGATGTCCTCACCATTGGTGATGCCACCTTGGACGCCGCCAGAGCGGTTTGTAGTAGTCCGGACTTTCCCGTCACGCATTTCGAAGGGATCGTTGTGCTCCTTTCCTGTCAGAAGAGTTCCCTGGAAACCGGAGCCGATCTCGAAACCTTTCGTCGCCGGTATGGAAAGCATGGCGGAAGCTAGGGCTGCCTCCAGCTTATCGAAGATTGGTTCGCCCAAGCCGGGTGGGCAGTTGCGAACCACACATTCCACGATCCCACCCACGGAATTTCCATCGGAGCGGATTTTTTTGATGTGCTTGATCATGGTCTCGACGACTTTCGGATCTGCAGTGCGAACCATGTTCGATTCAACGTCTTTTTGTGTCACAGTCGCAGGATCGACGTTGGCGTGGATGTGCTGGATGGTGCTGACCCATGCGACGATCTCGATGCCCGGGCAGAGCGTGTTTAGCACCTGTTTAGCCACCGCCGCCGCCGCAACACGGCCAATCGTTTCGCGTGCAGATGCGCGACCACCGCCGGAAGCGGCGCGGATGCCGTATTTCGCATCGTAGGTGTAGTCGGCATGAGAAGGCCGGTATTTCACCGCCATTTCCTCGTATGCAGAGGGGCGCTGGTCGGTATTTCTCACTAGGATGGAAATGGGCGTGCCGAGGGTTTTCCCATCGTGCATACCGGAGAGGATTTCCGCCGTATCAGCCTCCTTACGAGGGGTAACGATTTCCGATTGGCCGGGACGGCGTCGGTCTAGCTCAACTTGGATCTGCTTGAGCGAAACGGGGATTCGCGGCGGGCAGCCATCAATGATGACACCGACGCCACCGCCGTGGGACTCGCCGTAGGTGTGGATGCGGAAAACTTTACCGAAGGTGGAAGACATGAAACTTTAAATTTTAAACTATAAACCTCAATCTAGGTGCTTTGCTAGCTTGTGAGGCAGCAGGAAACGGAGGGTGGCTCGGCGGGACGGGGGGCTAATTTCGAGACACGTGACCGATCCCTTGCGAACTTCGATGGCCTCGCCGACCGTGCCAAGCGCATACTGGATGAAATGAGCAAAATCTGGTTCGTGCCCTACGATCATAATCCTCTCGAAATCCGGATAAGCAACGAGTTCTTCGAGCGCCGTTTCCGGAGCCATGCCGCATGCGAGCCAGGATTGGACGATGGCACCAGGCATGGCGGCCTCTTCAGTAAAAGCATCTGCTGTCTGTCTCGCACGGACAAGCGGACTGCAAAGAACCAGATCAGGAAGGCTGCTTGCGGAGCGAAGGATGCGGGCTGCGTGGCGAGCCTGCTCCACACCCTTTTTCACGAGAGCGCGCGAAAAATCACCACCGTCAGGACTGTGATTTTCGGCCTGGCCGTGGCGGAGCAAGAGCAATTCCATTGTGGGATACGATACGAGTATTACGGGAGATGGGAAAGGCCAGATTTCCAGTCTTTCAGGCTATGCTAGACAACCAGCGCCGACGCAGCTGGAATGTTACATCGTCATGCCGCCATCGACTGCCAGAACCTGACCAGTGATGTAGCGTGCTGCCGGGCTAGCAAGGAATGTGACGGTTTCCGCGATGTCGGAGGTGTTGCCGAAGGATGCGAGCGGGATTTTCCCTATGATCGCTTCCTTCACGTTGTCCGGGAGCTCTCCGGTCATATCTGTGGTGATAAAACCAGGGGCGATGGCGTTGCAGGTGACTGCGCGGCCTGCGAGTTCGCGGGCTATCGCTTTGGTGAAACCGATCAGGCCGGCCTTGCTAGCGGAGTAGTTCGCTTGCCCCGCGTTTCCGATCAGGCCGATGACTGAGGCAATATTGATGATGCGCGAGTTCTCGCCTTTCATGAGCGGGCGCATGAAGGCTTTTACAGTATTGAAAGCTCCTTTGAGATTGGTATCGAGGACGGTGTCCCAGTCTTCCTCTTTCATCCGCATGAGCAGGCCGTCGCGGGTAACCCCGGCGTTGTTAACCAGAATGTTTACCGCTCCGAGTTCGGCTGCAATTTTTTTCGCGACATCTTGGACTGCGTCGTGGTTCGCGATATCGATCGCGTATGCCGTGGAAGAGCCGGGAAATGTCTTGTTGATGTCCTCAGCAGCCGAGCCACAGCTCGATTCGCTGCGTGAGATGAGAGCTACTTTTGCGCCCTGTGAGGCGAAAGCCCGGGCGATTTCCTGACCGATGCCCCTGCCGGCTCCGGTGACTACTACGATCTTGTCTTTGAATTGCATGGTTCTGTGAAAATTAAATTTACGCGCCTATGGTCGCTGCGAGGAGCTTTCCGAATTGTTCGAGCGCGGTCGAGTATTTCCCTGCGAGTGCTGGATTTGGTTGAAGAAGGGAATCCGGTGCTGGCTTACAGAATATTTTCTGCAGAGCTTCCAGATCGTTTCCACCGACAGTGGCGGCGATGAGTGCGGTACCCAGCGCGGCGGAGTTTGCTACATCAAGCCTCTCGACTGGCGCTTGAAAAACATCTGCTACAAGCTGAGCGATTCCATCATTTTTCGAGGCTCCGCCGGTGAGGCGGATGCGGTCGGTGGTGACGCCCATCCAGGCAGAGTGGAGCTTCATGTTGAGAAACTGCCCTTCGAGAAGGGATCGAATGCGGAGAGCCGGGGTGGGTTCTTCGATGAACTCGGTCACCGGGCTTCCAAAATCGTGGCGGGGGGTGATTTCAGCCCCGTAGAATGGCAGGGTGAGGTTTTTTCCAGCGGAGAGTTCGGTGAGCTGCAAGGCTCCTTTTTCAAACGCACTCCAATCGACCCCGAGCTCATCGCGGATCGCTTCACGTGCAAGCGATCCGTTGCGGAAACAAATCAGGGACATGAAACCGCCAGCTGGATTCCCGAACACGTGTCCGAAGCCCTGCGGATCGGTCTTCGCATCCGGCATCGCGGCGAAAAAGGTATCGCTGGTGCCGAGGGAAATAACCACCTGACCCGGTGTTGTCGCGCCCATTCCAACGAGGGAAGCGGGGTTATCTCCGGTAAACGGGCAGACTTTGCAACTACTAGGCACGCCGTATTTTTCCGTAAAATATGCAGATACGGTTCCCTGCTGTTCAAGACAGGAGGCGGGAGGAAGTAGTTTGTTACCAAGATCCGGCGCAGTTGCTTCGAGCAGGTCGGTATCCCATGCGAGATCCGCAAGGTTTAGGAGATTCATTCCTGCGCCATCCCCGTAGTCGATGGGAAGGGATTTCCCAGCGAGAACTGAGGCGATGAATGAGCTGACTAGATGGATACGTGTGGTGGCACTGTAGGCCTCGCCGTCCTGCTTTGAAAACCGCCGGATCTGCGGCCCGGTAAATCGCTCGATGGCGACCGAACCAGAACGGGCACAGACTTCGGACGAACCGCCGAGCGCTGCCGTAATTTCCGCACATTCCTCACCTGTGGACGTATCCATCCAGATCGGTGAGGTGTTCCTTGTGAGTTCAGGGGAAAGCTGCTCCACCAGGCCTTTTCCCGCATCGAGCTTTGAAAGCGCAGCATCAAATCCCGCGCCGAGATAAACGGATCCATGCTGCTGCCCGGAACCCGCGATGATTTGAATCTGGGAAAGATCGGCTTCTTTCGAAAGCTTGTTGAAAAGAAGATCCAGAGCTTCCAGCCACATCAGTGGATTGGCATGGACTTCACCGTCTTTTCCCCCGGGGATGAATCCACTGGGGGATCCGTATTGCGGAAGATCATTTCCGAAATTTACCGAATGGCTAGCCAGGATTTCTCCCGACGCGGGATCGAGAATTACGGCACTGAGGGATTGAGTAGAGGAATCGAGTCCGAGGAACATTCCCGGAGTTTTGAGCCAATCTCAGGAGGTTCAAGCATGAAACAAAAAAAAGAGCGGCTGCCGAAGCAACCGCTCTTAAGATAATCAGTTCGTAAACTTCAGATTAGAAGCTGACGGAAAGCATGGTACCAGCGATGAACTCGTTGCCGGTGTTCTGGTAAGCGGTGTCATTGTCGTCACCAGTACTCCATGTATGAGCAACGAAAGGCGAGAGCGTCGCAGTTTCGGTGAATGCCCAGTCAAGTGCGACCCTGGCAGTGATGTGTCCGAGTTGACCTTGCTCTGCGAGGTAACCGAAAGCGGCTCCAGTGTTGAGCGTGAGGCAAGGGCTAAGTTCGAAGCCTTTGCTAAGTCCGAGCTCCAAGTAGCCGTCGTTATCAGTTTCGATGTCCGCGAAGTAGGTCAGGGAAGCATCGATGCCGAAGAACTCACGTGACAAGGAGAAGTAAACTTCTTGAGCGTCATCACCAAGATTGCTGTCATTCATGTAGTAGATGTATCCAACGCCAAAGGTTGCGAAACCCAAGTCCTTGGAGACCTCACCGTAGATGTCCAGCTCCTCAAGCTGAACCTGACCTGCTGGTGCAGCAGCAGAAGAATTCGAGAAGGAGCCATACCAAGCGCCAGCGCTTAAGCCGAGGCCGTTCCATTCTGTTGCCATATCGACTCCGACTTCAACCAGATCATCTCCTTGCTCTACACCACGGAAGATGTATTCGCTGGAGTATCCTGCGTGGATTTCGTATTCGACTTCAGCCAAGGCGGTGCCAGCCACGAGAGCGGTAGCAGTGGCGATGGCGCCAATTGTTTTGCAGTAGTTTTGCATAGTGTTGTTGTTAGTTTTGGTTGCTGGTAGCATCCTTGACGAAACCGAATCGGCTCAGAAAAGGGGTGTTTGTTTGGTGACGTGCCGCATACCAGATTTTATGCTGGGGCGTCCCGTCGGGCTTTATTTAACAAAACCTAAGGAACTGTCCAGCCTAAATTTGGCGCACGGCATTTCTCCGCACGGCGTTGGTTTATGAATACCGGACATGTGAAGCAAGATAAATTTTTTAAATCGTCTCGATTAAACTGAAGCAGACATAGCGGGATGGAGTGCGCCAGAGAACTGTTTAAAAAATTTGGCACGGGGTTTGCTTTTGGGAGCCGTGCTGCTCCCACGGAGAACTATCTCCATGGGTTAGGCAGCTGAATATCCGACAACCCCGACCAATATGACCAGACGACAACCAATGACATTGCGAGCCCTCGCCCTTGCGGCAGCCGCTTGCTTCGCAGTTCCCCTCATGCCCCTGACTAGTTTTAGTCAGGAGGAAGAGGCGGCCCCAGCGCCAACCGAAGAGGTGGCAGAAACCCCAGCTGCAGCCGTAGAGCCAGCACCTGAAGAGGCCGCAAACGAGCCTAGCGAATATCAGGCGCTCGTCGATGACTACAATGCGGTGGACGACGACGGTAATCCTGTTGATGTCTCCGAAGCTTTCGACTTCTTCACGGTTTCGATGCTTTGGACCGTGATCGCAGCATCCATGGTATTTATGATGCACCTTGGGTTCTCAACTCTTGAGGCCGGTCTTTGCCAGCAGAAGAACGTGGTGAACATTCTGTTCAAGAACGTCTTTATCATCTGCATCGGACTACTCACCTACGCGTTCGTTGGTTTCAACACCCACTATCCGGGTGAATTCAACGGCTTCTTCAGCATTGGAGGGCCAATCGGCGACCTCAATGATGCGAATGGAAAAACATGGGCATACGGTGGCCTTGGCCTCGCGATGACCGGTTACGGTGACTTCATCTTCCAAGCCATGTTCGCAGCTACCGCAGCGACCATCGTTTCCGGAGCAGTTGCAGAGCGCGTCAAACTCCCTAGCTTCATGATTTTCGCCACTATCCTCGTTGCTTTCGGCTATACCATCGCCGGTTCATGGCACTGGGGCGGCGGCTTCCTCAGCACCCTCGGTGGTGAGGACGGCATTGCATTCAAGGATTTCGCAGGTTCCACGGTCGTTCACGGCTTCGGTGGTGCAGCAGCACTCGCCTGCGTTCTTCTCCTCGGCGCTCGCCGCGGCAAATACACCAAGGACGGCATCAAGCCAATCCTCGGACACAGCATGCCAATGGCTACGATCGGCGTTTTCTTACTCTTCTTCGGATGGTTCGGATTCAACGGTGGATCGGTTCTTTCCGCTAACCCGGGCCCACTCGGTCTGGTCTTCACCACTACCGCACTTGCAGCCGCAGCCGGTGGATTCACCTCGATCATCACCTCTTGGTTCGTTATCAAGAAGCCTGACCTTTCCATGGCACTCAATGGCATCCTTGGTGGCCTAGTAAGTATCACTGCCGCAGCAGACGTTGTTTCCGTCATGGGAGCAATCATCGCTGGCGGAATCGGTGGTGTCCTCGTGGTATTCTCCATCCTGTTCTTCGACAAAATCAAGATCGACGATCCGGTTGGCGCAATCTCCGTCCACGGTGTTTGCGGTATCTGGGGAACGCTCGCTGTAGCGATCTTCGGTGAAGGATTCAGCATGGTTTCCCAAATCATCGGTATCGTATCGATTTACGGATTCGCATTCATCTTCTCCCTCATTGTCTTCGGCATCATCAAAGCAGTGATGGGTGTGCGGGTTGACGCTCAGGAAGAAGACGAAGGCCTCGACATCGCTGAGCACGGCTCCCCTGCTTACACGAACAGCCACAGCTAAACCTTAGTTCCCAGAACTTTCACAAAACGGGCGAACCTGAAAGGGTTCGCCCGTTTTCGTTTGCGGGGGGAGCGGCTTCGGTTACTAAAGAGCACGATGAAACGCCAGATGATCCGCCTGTCCCTAGCATTGCTGGCAGTAATTACCACCGCACTGGCGGCATGGGTATGGACTTCAGAATACGATTCGGATCCCGATCCAAAGGCACGCTTACAAATCGAGGGAGTCCAGCTCACCAAGGATAGGTCCAACGCCTGGCTGGAAATCCACCTGAGTAAAATCGGTGATGCCGAACACGATCTGCGGAAAAAGGTGAGACTCGTCACGGCTGACGGCTCGGAGCATGAACCAGCCAAGAACACCTTCGCCGGAAGCCCAGAAGCTGGATTCACGGATATTTGGTTCAAGTTCTGGCTGGAGGAGGAGGATCTAGAAGGTAAAATGGATCTTCTGATCAATGATGGCAAACTCCGTATTAAGACAAACCAAGGAGCCCCAAAGTGGGATCCCGACGGGGCAGAGGTGTTCAAATCATCAGATTGGGGGAAATCATGGCTTGGCTTTTAATCGACAACTCGAACAACCGTACGAAGCTGGCTCTTGGTGATAAGAATAGCCTGTCCGAGTGGCGGGTGGTGACACCGACTTCGGAACTGAATTCCACTAGCTTAAAAAAGTTACTCGAAGGCGTCCGCTTCGACGGTGTCGTTTGTGCTTCGGTAGTTCCGGAGAAAGCCAAGCTGCTCTCCGATTTCTTCAAACCAGTCTCCCCATTCCACTTTCTTACTCACAAGAGCCCCCACGGCTTAAAATTTGATCTCGATCATCCGGAACAGATTGGAAACGACAGACTCGCAAATGCTTTGGCGCTACGGGAAACACACGGAATGCCCGGGATTGCCGTGGATTTCGGGACGGCTGTGACTTTCAGCGTAGTTTCCGAGGAAGGAAATTTCTCAGGAGGAGTCATCGCACCAGGTATGGCTGCGATGACTGAATACCTCTCTACCAGAACCGCACAGCTCCCACAGATCGAGCTGGTGGAGCCAGCTACGGCCATAGCAAAAACTACCGTGGCCGCAATGCAATCGGGGGCAGTGATCGGCCACCGCGGCATGGTCCGGGAAATCCTCCGGGAAATGATTTCCGAGATAGGAGGCAAACCGAAAGTCATCGCCACGGGAGGAGGAGCCGCCTTCTCAGCCCCGCACATCGAAGAGATAGACATTATCGATCTGGATCTCACACTTGAAGGCCTTCGCTTGCTCGCAGGGAAGGCATTTTTTAAATAGATCTTTTACATTAGTGACACTAAGCACTGCACGGAAATGAACGATATCCCCCTCGCAATCGGCATCGACTTCGGAGGCACTAGTGTAAAAATCGGTGCCGTCCGTGGCAGTGAAATCATCGACCGCGCGCCTCCGATCGCGACCCAGGATTTCAACAATCCCGAGGAACTGATCGCTGCGATGGTTCGAGCGGTGGAAGACCTCCGCAGCCGCCACGAAGGGATAATAGCCATCGGAATCGGCATGCCAGGCTTTGTGAATTTCGAAAAAGGCATCGTTTTCAATCTGACCAATGTGCGCGGTTGGGAAAACATCCCGCTTAGGGATTTGCTCTCGAAAGCGACTGGGCTTCCCGTCGCAGCAGACAACGACGCGAACTGCATGGCTTTCGCGGAATGGAAACTCGGGGCAGGGAAAGGCTATAACCACCTCGTGTGCGCCTCTCTTGGCACCGGTGTCGGCGGGGGCATCATCATGAATGGGTCGATGGCACGGGGGGCAAGGTTTGGCGCAGGTGAGATTGGCCAGACATCCATCGATTACCAGGGGCGCAGGGGTCACTATGGGAACCTCGGCGCGCTTGAAGATTATATTGGAAATCAGGAAATCACCCGGGACGCCCTCGTAGCATACCAGGCGGCTGGAATTTCCAAAGACATCGAGGACTGCTCTCCAGCAGCACTTTCGGAAGCAGCCCGCCACGGGGATGCCATCGCCATCGAGCGCTGGAACTTGATCGGGCGCATGCTAGCGACATCCCTAATGAACGCCTGCTGGCTTCTAAATCCCGAAGCCTTGGTCATAGGTGGCGGAGTCGCCCGCGCTGGGAATCTGGTCTTTAATCCAGTCCGCGAACACCTCCTCAAACAACTTTCCGGCCCGTTCAAACACGGTCTTGCGATACTACCTGCCGCTTTCGGCCACGAGGCGGGAACCATCGGAGCAGCTGCTCTCGCGCTTGAAGCTGCGAAAATCTAATCCTCAGCTCACTCCGGAAATTTCCAGAGGAGGAGCCTCCAGGCTTTCGCCAACCCGCAAGCCCATCAGTTTTTGATACAGCGGGCTATCCGGACTTAGGAGAGTGACTTCCTTTTTCTTGTGGATCACTTCGAGTCCGCCGGATGAGGGAGCCAGCAGGAAATACGATACCTCGCGACTTCCCTGCCGTTTCGTTTTTACAAGGGCTCCCGCGTCGATCTCTTCATCAGCGGAGAAATCCCTCATCGTGAGATTTTCAAAAACCGCCAGCGTTTGCGCGAGTTCTTTCACATGCCGCGCCTGTCCGTTTGCGAGGTAGGACTCCTCTAAGCTTCGGGTATCATATTTGCTCTCAGCCTTCGAGCCGGGATCGGTCGCTGCCTCATGGGCAGCCCTCGCCGCTTTCGCCAAAAGCTCTAAACGCCCCCGCAGCTCCGCACGTATTGTTTCTACCAAATCGGATTTCATTTTCGGAAAAGAAATCTTGGCGTGGAAGAGGCAGATGGCAACGACCGATGCAAGACATCTAATTTCAGTTTTCAGCTTTTCAGCATTTGCCTAGGGAACTGACTTGACCGGAACCCCGCACCTATGCAGTTTGTGCGCCCCGTCGCTGCCTTGGTGGCATCCCGGCGGAACAAACGAACTCACTAATCGATTAGGTATGGCTGCGAAGATTTATACAAACAAGGACGCGAATCTCACTTCGCTGAAGAAGAAAACGCTCGCCGTGATCGGCTTTGGCTCACAAGGCCACGCTCACGCGCTAAACTTGAAAGACAGTGGACTGAAGGTCATTATCGGCCTCTACAAGAAGTCCAAGTCCCGCGAGGTTGCCCAGAAGCTTGGCTTCGAGGTAATGGATACGGCGGATGCAGTGAAAGCTGCAGATGTCATTTTCGTCGCAACTCCAGATACGGTCATTCCAGCCGTATATAACAAGGACATCGCCCCGCACCTCACCAAGGGCAAGACTCTCCTTTTCTCCCACGGCTTCGCCGTTCACTTCAAGACCATCGAGTGCCCTGCTGACGTGGACGTGATCCTCGTCGCACCAAAAGGCCCTGGCCACACCGTCCGTTCACAGTTCGTGGATGGCAAAGGCGTTCCCGGCCTCATCGCCGTGCACCAGGACGTTTCCGGTCGCGCTAAGAAAATCGCCCTCGCATGGGCGCGTGGCATCGGCTGCACCCGTGCCGGTGTATTCGAAACCAACTTCCGCGAGGAAACCAACACCGACCTCTTCGGTGAGCAAGTCGTCCTCTGCGGCGGTGCCTCCGCACTCGTCAAAGCGGGCTTCGAGGTTCTCGTTGAAGCCGGTTACCAGCCTGAGATGGCCTACTTCGAGTGCCTTCACGAGCTCAAGCTCATCGTTGACCTCATGAACGAGTCCGGCATCGCCGGCATGCGTTTCTCCATCTCCGAGACCGCCGAATACGGTGATGTCGCCATCGGCCCGAAGATCATCGACGCATCCGTCAAGAAGCGCATGGCCAAACAGCTCAAGGAAATCGAATCCGGAAAGTTCGCCAAAGAGTGGACAAAGGAATACGAGACCGGCTGCAAGAACTTCAACGCACTCCGCAAGCAAGGCGAGCAGCACCAGATCGAAAAAGTCGGTGCGAAACTCCGCTCCACCATGAGCTGGATCAAGCAGACCAAGATGAAGAAAGGCGCCAGCCAAGCAAGCTACGTTTCCTCTTCCAAGTAAGCGTGGTGGCGATCTTCGGTCGCCACTCTTGTTCTTTTTTAAACGCCCGGTCGCCGAAAGGTTGCCGGGCGTTTTCCTTTTCAACGGGTCACCATAGTTTGGGATGAAGTCAGACTAGATCGTTATCGGCAGTGGTATGCTGCGCTGCAGAAAGGATCCGCAGTTTAGAAACTGCGACGACCTTACTAGCGAACCGCTCTTTGGCTCCGTGGCGCGTTGCAGAGGTGGTTTCTCTCACCTACGGCGGATTCACGGTGAATTTGTTTCAGCGTGTCGCAGCCGGAAGCCAGGCTCTCGCACCGGTACTCCTCCATTCGGTTTCCCGAAAGAAACCAGCGAGGCCTTCCCTACGCTCCAGATCGCCTATCGCATCCGCCGCTTTCCCGTATCTCCAGCGGAAACCGGCCTCCTTCAAGCGTAGCGGATACGCCCACCGGCTTTTTAAGACTAGCTCCGTTTCCGTGCCCATGAATGCAGCGCCAATCTTGAGCATCCACTTGTTTGCCGGGATACCGATCGGCATCCCGACCATTTCACGGAAACAGCGCATAAAATCACGGTTTGTGGGGGCTTCAGGAGCGGTGATGTTCACCATCCCATCCATGAAAGGATCGCGCATGACAAATTCGACCGCGCGCAGGAAGTCCTCCATATGGATCCAACTCACGCGCTGGTTTCCGCTACCCATCGTCCCCGCCAGAGCGCGGTTCGTGAGACCTGTCAAAACATCATAAACGGTTCCCAGTTCATTCGCCAAAACCATCCCAGTTCTCAGGGCAACCTTGCGTGTCTCGGCAGGAATCTTTGCTTCGAAAAACGCATTCTCCCATGCTGTCGCAACATCGACCGAAAACCCCTTGCCCGCTTCGCCATTCCATTCGTCTTGGGGCTTGTCTTCAGCGTGGCGATACCATGTCGCCGTACTCGAATTGAGCCAAAGCTTCGGCGGAACTCGGCATTCGGCGATGGCTTTCCCAATGATGGCGGTCGAATCCACCCGGCTACGGATGATCTCCTTGCGGTTCGCCGCATTATAACGGCAGTTCACGCTACGCCCCGCCAGATTGATCACAAGCTCAGCACCTTCCAGCGCGTATGCCCATGGCCCAAGGGTTTTCCCGTCCCACACGAGGAACATTCCATCACCGCTCCAGCCCTTACGGCTGCGTGCAATTGCCACCACTTCCCTGCCATTCCTGGCAAAGTGACGGCAAAGATACCTACCCAAGAAGCCGTTGGCTCCGATGATTACAACTGTTGTGCTCATTCTTTCTACTCCTGAAATTTATCCCAAAATCTTAGCCGCTAGCTGGATCGCGAGCCCGTGCTTCATCGATGCCACCCGATCTGACATTTTTGAAGCGAAGGTTACGAATTCTTCGAGATCCTTCACCTGCTTGTGAAACACCTTCGCATCCTCGCCTTTTAGCCCTTTTGTCTCCTCCGCGCATCGGTTCAGCAATGCAACCGCCGGTTCAATTTCACGGCGTTTTCTTTCCTTCGCGATGATCGTGAAAATCTGCCAGACGTCCTTTTCGGCCTCATAAAAATCACGGCGGTCACCTCTGATTACAATCATCCGGATCAAGCCCCAGTTCACGAGTTCTTTCAGGTTCGTGTGGGCGTTCCCTCGGCTGACAGAAAGCTCCTCCATCACCTCGTCCGTGCACATCGCGCTGGGTGAAGTCATCAGTAGCGCGTGGATCTGAGCCATCGTCCTGTTGATACCCCATTGGGTTCCCAGAGCCCCCCATTGAGCAATGAACTCTTCTCTCGCCTTCTTCAGCTTATCTTCGGCAACCTTCATAATTTTCATTAAATACTGAAACTACGAAATTTCAAGAGATAATTCCACTTTCCCACCTAGGCGCAAAAAAACCGCTTCCCTTGGGGGAGGGAAGCGGTGGAAACGATTAGAATGAAGCAGTTACAGGGAACCCTTCAGAGCTTCGAACTTGGCACGCTTTGCGTTTAGCTCGCGCTCCAGTTGATCGATATCCTGTCCAAGGGTGAGCATAGTGCTCAGCTTGTTCTGCATACTGCCCTTGCCTGCTTTTCCAGCACGACCGCCCAAACCGGCGTTCTTCAGCCAGGAAGCTATGGTGAGCTGTGAAATGCTAAACTTAGCCGAAGCATTGCTTTGGCCGCCACGTCCATTCTTCGTATTATATTCGCTAACGTAGGTCACGACTTTGCTTTTCTCCTCAGGAGTGTAGCGCTTGCCGCGAACGATGTCTTTCTTCTTTGATGTACTCATTGCAACTCAAACCTACTACTTGCCAGAAAGGGCGCAAGAGAAAGTTATAATATTGAAAAACTTGCGAAACCTATCCTTCGAGCGTGGATATTAATTGATCAAGGTTGCTGAAGTCTTCTAACCAAAGATCCGCGCTATTACGAACCTTTTCCCTCTGCACTACGCCTCCAAAACCGATCATAAGATCCACATCGGGTTTGGTTTCCAAATCGGATATACCATCACCAATCATGACGACACGCTGTGGCAACATTGCCTTCGTCCACTCTCTTATAATCTCATTTTTGCCAAGGTTTCTCGTACTCGGATAGTCCTCCCCGTATCCAGCATACTCTCCTAAATCGTTGAAATAGAGCGGCACAGCTTCAACATGACGGATACCCAGGCGCTCGGCAAGCGGCCTGATAATTGGAGCGAAACCTCCTGAAATGATTACTGGCAACCAGCTGTTCTCAACTGCCTTGGAAACAAGTTCGGTAGCCCCGGAAACAACCGTTTCAATGTACATCCGGCACACTTCTTCAACCATCTCCTTACTAGGACGAATGATCTCCATTCTACGGCGGAACACTTCATCGAGCGGGACTTCTCCATCCATCGCGGCATTAGTCAAAGCCACTACCTCTGCAAATATTGCAGGATCCGAGAGCCTTGCTAGTTCATCAATCCCCTCAATCGATGACAAAGTTGAATCGCAGTCTAGGAATAAGAGTTTCATTTTGTGTTCCGTCAGTGGATGTATCGCAACCTCGGATCCGGTTTCAACAGCATCGAAAAGCTCAACCATGTCTCTATTGGACATCCGGATACATCCGTGACTGGAGGGAATCCCGATGAGATCCTCACGATTAGTTCCATGAATATAAATGTACCGCTCCAATGTGTTCGCATTTTCCGGATCGATTCCGCCCATACGTAATATGCGCGTCAAAATCAAGTCATCATCTGCCTTTTCCTTTTGATCCCATACACCGATGGGAACCCTAGCTTTGAATTTCGTATATAAAGGCTCACCTTCACCGACTTTTTCCGAAATCACAAAACGCCCGGTTGGCGTCCGGAAACTCCCCTCCGCGAATCCCATGCCTTTTTCAGAAGTCGATATTTTAAAAGTTCGGGCGGGCTCGTTGTTGACGTAGAGATCCAGCGATTGGCTATCCATGGAAACTTCCAGGCGTGTTGATTGGCTCATGAGTTGGTTTGGAAAACGGCAAGAGCATTGTGCCCACCCATGCCGTGGGCAAGTTTGAAGACAGGTCCGGTGACGGGCAGCGACACATCCGGAAACTGCCAACCGGGCGGTGCCGTCCTTCCGGGCAAGTTCGCCGGCAGACAGGAGTCTTTTAGAAAACGGAGAAGGATCACACTTTCCAACAGGCCGCTCGCACCCACGGTGTGCCCAACGAAAGGCTTGAGAAGGTGGAATGTGGTTGCGGGATAGGAGCCCGCTGCCGCCAAAATCGTCCTCTCGCCACGTGCTTGGATACGTGTTCCCGTTGAATGCGGGCAAATTGCGGCAGGTAATCCGAACTCGGAAATCGCCTTTTCGATCAGCAGGTGTGTCCTGCCGCCATCTTTTGGAACACCCACCGGATCTGCTCCGTCGGAGTTGTTTGCGAAATGGGAGAGCACGGTTTTTCCAGAGCCACCGGCGGAAAGAGCTATGGCCGCAGCACCCTCGCCTGGAATGAAGCCGTCCGATGAAGCCGAAAAAGGATCTAAGTCCATCCCACTCCCGAGGAGCCCGGAGGCAGCATAATTGTCCAACAGCTTCGGCACGAGCGGGAGATCTACGGCCACCACCAGCACCCGTTCGGCGGCACCACAGTCCAAAAGCATTTTCCCGAGGCCTAGGGCATCCAGTCCTGCTGAGCATCCGCTAGCAACCACATGATTCTGACCCAGAATTCCTAGCTCGATGGATATTGCAGTGGCAGGCTCGCTGTGAATCGTGTTGCTAGCGGCCATCAGCTTAAACGGCCTACGCCCGGGCCACGGATCCAGCCATCCCGCTGCATTTCCACGGCTAGTTCCTACAATGAGGGCCGTATTTTCCAATTCCTTAGCATCCCACCCAGTCATTGCCACCGCCTCCTTCGCCACATGTAACGCGGCCATGGATGCAGGACTCCATTTCCTATGGGTCAGAAGATTTCGCGGAGAAATCCAAGCTCCCGCCAAAGTTGCGTGCGAACTGTCATTTCCCAATAACTCGCTCATCATTCGGATCGCAGTGCGCCCTTGGCAGACCGCATCGAAATGCGCCTCCACATCGTGCCCGAGTGACGAAAGCGCGCCTATGCCTGTGATGGTGTGTGAGTTGGCTATCCCTTCCGGTATCAAGCTGAACGCGGACGGCAACCCCAAAACAGAAAATCCTTTCGTTTTCATCCTTTGCCCCCAGGCCGCACATGCCCCATAAGCGGCGTGCAGATGAAGTCCGTCCTGGAAACTATCAATGGAGGTGCGCAGTACCTCGAGAAGCGCGGTGTGTCCGATGCGCGACGAAACATGGAGTATCTACTTGCCCATGGTCTCGGTTGCAACCGCATGCAGCTCTACACCCAGTTCGACCGACCGCTTGATGAAGATGTCTTGGTGCCACTACGAGATTCCCTGAAAAAGCGTGGCGAAGGCATCCCACTGCAACATCTCCTCGGCACCGTCCCGTTTCACGGCAGGGACTTTATTTGCGACGGACGCGGCCTCATCCCCCGCCCCGAAACCGAAGAGCTCGTGGAAATGATGCTGAAAGACCTCCCAGACGGCTCACTGGAAATCCTCGACATGGGTTGTGGCTCCGGCGTCCTCGGCCTGACACTAGCCGCCGAACGCCCAGATAGCCGCGTTACCCTCGTCGACGTTTCCGCCGACGCCCTCGCCCTCACGAAAGAGAATGCCGAGAAACTCGAAATCAAAAACGTAACCCTCGTCCGCAGCGATTTGTTCGAAAATCTCACCGGCACATTCGACCTTATCGCCGCGAACCTTCCCTACGTTCCGGATGGTGAAGCGAAATCCATGGAGCGCGAACTCTCCCACGATCCCGCCCTCGCCCTCTTTTCCGGAGCGGACGGCCTGGATTTACTCAACCGCTGCGTCCCGGATTCCTTCCGCTTCCTGAAACCCGGCGGACTCCTCGCCCTTGAAATTGGCCACGATCAGGCTTCACAGCTCCGCATCTCTTTGGAAAACTGTGGTTTCACCGAAATCGAAGTCCGCAAAGACCTCTCCGGCATCTCACGCTTTCCTTTCGCCAGACACCCCTGACATCACTCAAATTATATGGATAAACTCGTCGTCCACGGCGGCTCCGTTCTCAAAGGAGCCATCAACATCTCAGGATCGAAAAACGCTTCGCTCCCCATTCTTGCCGCTGCCATCCTCACAGGGGAAGACTGCATCATCCGTCGTGTGCCCGATGTCTCGGACACGAATTACATGATCCAGATCCTCAGCGCCCTCGGTGCTGACGTTGAGCGCTCCTCTGGCACCGTCCGTATCACCTGCGCGGATATTACCGATGAGGCACCCTACGAACTCGTCCGCCGCATGCGCGCCTCGATCTGCGTCATGGGACCATTGCTCGCTCGAAAAGGCCGGGCTGTGATCTCCCTGCCCGGCGGTTGCGTGATCGGAGACCGCCCCGTGGATCTCCACCTCAAAGGCATGGAAGCCCTCGGAGCGAAAGTGGAATTCGAAGGAGGAAACATCACCCTCACCGCACCGAATGGACTGGTAGGTGCGGAAATGGATCTGCGCGGCGACAGCGGACCTACCGTTCTCGGTACCGACAATGTGATGATGGCCGCAACCCTCGCCGAGGGAATCACCGTCATCGAATCCGCCGCCGCCGAACCCGAAGTTCTCGACCTTGCGAATTTCCTCAACTCACTCGGAGCGAAAATCACCGGTGCCGGCACTCGCCGCATCGTGATCGAAGGTGTTAAAGAACTCAAAGGAGTCGAGCACACCGTCATCCCCGACCGCATCGAAGCCGGAACGTTCATGGCCGCTGCAGCGCTTGCAGGTGAGGGAGTAACTCTCAACCGCGTCAACCGCGAGCACCTGAAAGCAATCACCGCAGCCATCATCAAGTCCGGCCACAGCGTCGAGTTCAACGAAGCTGGGGACTCCTGCTTCATCCAGCGCGGAGAAAACCCCCAAGGCGTAGACCTTACCACTTCCCCCTATCCCGGCTACCCGACCGATATGCAGGCCCAGATGACTGCGCTACTCGCCACCACCCCGGGCACCAGCGTGATCAAGGACACAATTTTCCCACAACGCTTCATGCACTGTGCCGAGCTGAAGCGGATGGGTGCCGATATCAAAATAGACCACGGCACCGCCATTGTCCGTGGCGTGGAGCAACTCTCCGCAGCCCCCGTCATGGCCTCCGACCTTCGTGCCTCCGCCGCCCTCGTCCTCGCCGCACTCCGAGCGAAAGGAACCACGGAAATTTCCCGCGTTTACCACATCGACCGCGGCTACGAGCACATCGATGAAAAGCTCCTTATGCTAGGCGCAAAAGTCGAGCGGGTGCGGGTTTGATGGAACTCGGGCCCTAGTCAGCAAGCCCTCTCCCAACCTGCGGACTAAAGTCCGCGCTCCTCATTACCGCATCCTTGGATTCAGCGCGATCTGCGCGAGATCCGCTAGGAGATTCGCGGCGACGATTAGGAAACCGTAAAACAGAACCAATCCTTGGATCAGGAAAAACTCGCGGTCTGTGGCTGCGTTGACGAAATGCTGGCCCATGCCAGGGATTTGGAAAATTGTCTCGATTACGAACGATCCGGAGATCATCGCAGCGAAGGCGGGGCCGATGAAAGCAACCGCCGGGATGAGTCCACCTTTCAGCGCGTGCCGAGTGATAATCTTCCTTCCCGGGACACCCTTTGCCTTCGCGGTGCGGATATAATCTTGGCTAAGAACATCCAGCATGCCACCGCGCGAAAGGCGCGCGAGGTAGGCGGCATTGATAAGGCCGAGCGTGATCGCTGGGAGTATCCAATCGGTTGGAGAAGACCAACCAGCGACATTGATCGAATGGAGTTTCAATCCGGCACCTACCGCCAGTAAAGGTCCGATCACGAAACTCGGAAGGCAGATCCCGATCATGGCGAAGGCGAGGCAGGCAAAATCGGTGGGGGAATTTCTCTTCACCGCCGCAATCACGCCCGCCGGAATCCCAACGAGTAGTGCAATACCCATAGATGCAAGGCCGAGCGCCATGGAAACGGGGAAGGAGTCACCAATGACCTCGGAAACCTGCACCCCGTCTTTCTTGATCAGCGGCCCCATATCCTGCCGAAGGACGAGATTCCGGAGATACAGGCCGTATTGAACGGGCCATGGCTTGTCGAGCCCAGTGGAAGCTTTGAGCTCTTTGAGGATGTGCTCGGGAACCGCTTTTTCATCCGTGTAAGGACTGCCCGGCATCAGGCGGACGAGGAAAAACGTTAGGGTGACCAGGACGAAGAGCGTCAGCAGGCCTTGGAGGAAGCGGGATGCGAGAAGCTTGAGCATGATTTAATCCTGCGGGACGAGTTTCAGGTTTTTGAACGGATGGTTGTCCAGAAGCAGCGGCTCCCAGCCTTTCACCGAAGGATGGATCAGGTAATTTTTCCCCCACCATGCAATCGGTGTGATCGGAGAATCTTCAAGCAGGATGGACTCCGCTTCAAACAACAGTTCGTAGCGAACAGCAGGATCGGTGGCCTGAATCGATTCCTCCAGCTTGGCGACGAAAGGCTTGCTGTCCCAACCGGTGTTGTTGTTGCCGTTGTCCGGAGTCCACATTTCGAGAAACGTCAGGGGATCGATGTAGTCGCCTATCCACCCGCCCGCGACGATGTCGTATTCTAGACTCTGGGTTGCCACGATATATGCAGTCCATTCTTTATTCTCGATCTCAACCTCCACTCCGAGATGCTCCCGCCACATCGCCTGAACTGCGGTTGCGAGTGTCGCTGCCGTTTCCCGTGATGCGATGAGAAGGCCAAGCCGAGGAAAGCCCTTGCCACCCGGGTAGCCAGCCTCCGCGAGGAGCTTCCGGGCTGCAGCCGGATCAAAGCTAGTGCCGTGTGGCGGATCATAGTCGCCCATCGGGGGAGTCATCCCATAGGCAGGCAGATATCCTCGGAATACGTTGTCGCAAAGCGCCTCTCTATCCAGCGCCATGCTGAGGGCGCGGCGGACACGGACGTCATCCAAAGGTGCCCTGGTTGTATTGAAACGGTAGAGAACAGTCCCCAGATACGGCTCCTGCCTTACTGCGGAGGGATCGACTTTTTTCATCAGATCCACCACCTCGGGAGCCGCGCCGTAAGTTACATGGAGCTGGCCGTCGCGGAACATCCGAGCCTCGGTGAAGACGTTGGAAATCGGCAGGAAACGGATGCCATTGAGCGTGACGTTTTCCGCATCCCAGTAGTAAGGATTCCGCTCCACCTCGATGTGGGCGTTGCGGCGGAAAGACTTGATCCGGTAGGGGCCGTTGGATACGAGGTTTTCCGGCTTGGACCAGAGGTTTCCGATCTGAGCGATGGTTCCGTATTCCAGCACCTTGTGCTTCGGCACCGGATACCAGGTGTAGTGCTTGAGCAGTTCGCGGAAAAACGGGGTCGGACCTCGTAGAGTCATCTCGAAGTTAAGCGGGTCGATCACCTTCATTCCCACAGTTGAGAAATCCTTGGTTTTCCCAAGGTTAAAATCCTCCGCACCCTCCATAAAGTAGAGCATCGAGGCGTATTTAGCACCGAGACCGGGACTCAGGATGCGCTCGTAGGTAAAGGCGAAATCTTCCGCGGTAACTGGATGACCGTCAGACCATTTTGCATCCGGCCTCAGCGTCGCCGTCCAAACGGTGAAAGTTTCGTCCGGAACAACCTCCAATGCGACACCTCCCGGAGCAGCCAGATCCTCAGTCGGATGAAAGGCGATCAGACCCTCGAAGAGTGCACGGTTGATGTTGCTTTCAAGAACACCGGTCACCACCTGTGGGTCGAAACTCTTCGGGTCGCTGGAATTTGCGAGGAGAAGAATCCCATCTTTGGTTGCCCGATCCACCTGGGATTCCTTCTGGCAGGAAATCAAGGAAAGACAGCTAATAAAAATTGCGAACCGGAGTAGCATCGTGATGGGAGTAAGATGTCAGGTTTCCACCCGCAATGCAAATGCAGGAAAGTCACCAAAGGTATTTCACCCCGAAGATTGCATTAAATCCCGGCTCGTTCTGGCCAGAGCCGTGGAGCCGGTAGTCGTCATCAAGGAGGTTCTCGAGGGCGGCGGTGAGCTGAATATTTTCCGTGGGATTGTACCCGGCGCGGAGCGATACGGCGGCGTAGGCAGGTGTGCCACCGGTCGGGATACGCTGAATATCTCCCCTGTCCCTGCTCGAAAGTTTGTCCGCTTCAGCGGATGCGAAGATACGCCCTTCAATCCACAATGGTTTTTCCACGTGATCCCAACGCAGAGCCACCGAACCGCTTAGCGGGAGGAGGCGGGAGAGATATTCTTCCTGCTCTGGGCCGCCGATGAAAACCGGGGTCTTGATACAGCCCTCCTGCCAGGAGGCGAAGCCGGAGAGAGTCCACTGATCTGCGAGTTTGTAAAATCCCTCCAACTCGATCCCATAGATGTATCCGTCACTACCGTTCGTTGTGACGGTAGGTGAGTTCGGCGCGAGTGCAGTTAGCACGGAAGTGATCTGATTGGAGATATCCGTGTAGTAAACCGCCGCGCTAAATCCGTAGTTACCGGAGTCCTTGCGCACACCGACTTCGACCGTGGTAAACTCCTCGGGCTCGACGGTCAGAGAACCAGCCGCTGGAGTCCCGGAGCGCGAAGTGACATTACCTGAAAGATCGTTGAGATTCGGCGCACGGAAAGCTTGGGAAACACCACCAAATACTAGCCACTCGTCGTTGATCCGGTAGGTGCCGCGGACGGAGGCGGAGATATCGTCCCAAGAATCAGAGGCACTCGCGTTCGGATTCGCGGCTGAGATGAAATTTTTTCCCAACTCCGCACGCGCGTAGGTGTAGCGGACACCAGTGGTCAGTTCGAATTTTTCGCCGAACGGGCGGATATACTGAGCATAGGCTCCGAGGAGATCATAGGTGGAATCATCGGCCAATGGACGGTTCGAAGGATCGAAGGCAAAGCCCGCCCCAATGTCGCGTGCTCCATAGGAATCGACCGAATCATGGTAGTAATCGAGACCATAGACCAGCGACCCGCCCGCAAGATTGGAAGTCAGTTCAAGGTCTATGCCCGTGGTATTGGTATCATTAGTCTGGTAACGTCTATCGCCTACCTTGCGGTTCTGGAACTCGCTCTCGGAAGATGTCTGGTAGGAAAAGGTAGCGGTCAGGCTCCGGATCGGAGCGTCGGCCCGTTCGTTTTCATGAGCTATACGGAAATATGTCAGGCTGCGTTCTTGATCGATATCACGCGTGATAAAAGTTCCCGGAGCTGTGACTTGATTGCCATGGATCCAACCCGGATTATTGAATGTAGAATGCCAGCGAGAGACGTTATCCTGGTTGAGATACTGGTGAACAAGGGTCAGCTTCGTCTGCGAGGAAAATGCATAGTCGATCCGCGCGTCGATCGCCTCCTCAGGATAGCCAGTACCACGCATCAGCCCGACGGACGAATCCTCGATATCGCCGAATTCCTTCATGGAAATGCCGAGGTGGAGTCCGAACTTTCCGCCTACACCAGTTTGCGTTTCTACGCGACCGATGTGGCTACCGCGTCCGTTGGAACGGTATTCATAGTAGGCGGAACCGCGGGAAAACACCTGACCAACCACCTCGTTTTCGAAATCCGCGAATTTCGTAAATGCGTTCAGCGTTCCCCCGGCGGCATCGGAGCCGTAGAGAACCGAGCCCTGGGAGCGGATCAGCTCGAATCGATCGAAGGAATAGGGATCCACCGTATTCCAATATTGGACGGGGCCGCCCCGGAAGGTGGAGTTATTGAAGCGAACACCATCAATCAGAAGAAGGTTCTGGCGGCCAGTGAAGCCCCGAATAAAAGGAGAACCATGGCCGTGTGCCGTTTTCTGGACGAGAACCCCCGGAGTGTAGCGGAGTGCATCCGGCAGGGTTCTAACCGTGTTTTCTTGGAAATCCCTAGAAGAAAACAGCTCGCTTGAATATGCGGCGGTCTTTGCCGGGGTTTCGGTACGGGTAGCGGTTACCACCAACGGATCGAGAAAGTCCTGCGCTGCGAGTGGAAGGATGAAGGCTAAAAACAATACGTTTATGGAGCGCATAAGTGGAAGAACTACGAGCGTAGGAAAGGAAATTCAAAAAAAAATGGCAACGAGTCGTGCCCGTTACCATTCGTAAATATGGATAAAAAATCAGACGCCGTATTTGAGGAATACCTTCAGGTCGGCAGGCAGCGGCTTATCGACCATGATGTATTTCTCATAAAACTTGGCGAGCGCAGCGGCTTCAGTAAGACGAGTATATCCGCCTGAGCTTTTGTTTTCGTCGTCCGTGCCCCATACAGCGATAGCGGTCTGGATTTCCTCATCTGCAAGATACGTCCGAAGGGCATTGAGAGCCGCATCTTGGGCGATCTGTTCCGAGCCACCTGCATCAGCCGTAATTGCAACATTGTAAGAAATGATCGCTTCCGCGCTACGCTTTAAGTTCTGAAGGGCAAGGCCTTTGCAGTAGGCAATTTGTGCGCGCTGTGAGCCGGGAAGAACTTCCTCATCACGCTCGGATGCGATAGTCCAGACGCGATCCCAACTTAAGCTACGCACCGCATCCCACATGATGTAGAGATCCAGTTGGCGGAGCTGGTGGTCACGGCTAAGGGGAGTCTTAATGAAACCCTGGAGGGCCTTGGTAAGCCCTTCAAGATCACCCTGCTTGCGCATGCACTCCATCTCATAAAAGGCAGACAGCGTATGGTAGTTGTCCTTAAATTTCGAGATTGGCGCATAGTAATCTTTGACCTCTGCGAATTTCGCCTGCGCGACCTTATACTTGCGGGCTTCGTAAAGATCCATTGCCTCCGTGTATACCGTAGGCTCCTTCAAGAAAATCGCGGTGAAATCCGAGATCTTCGCATCGGTGAAAACTGTGGAGGCAGAACTGGTCTTGTAGCGGATACGGGTTTCGGTAGCAGCAAGAATCCATGCTTGGAAGTTATCGCCACCCTCTTTCGCCATCATCGCTTCGGTTTGGAAAGCATTCTCGGAAAAAGCCGGAACAGCCAGAACCGGGATCAGCAGGGAGAGGAAAAGTTTTTTCATAACGTATCAGTAAGTTTGGGTTTGAATGGGGGGGCTTAGCGGCGCTTCTTCGCTTCTTCCTCTGCTTTCTTAAGTTGCTCCATGGACTTGATGTTTGGATTCGCCACATATGTCTCAACGAGTTTTTCAACCTCTCTCCAGAGGGCACGATCTTCTGGGGAAAGCTTGTCCTTGAAGCGCCCGGTCAGCTCGAGGAAGCGCCATCCGCCGTTGTAGGCACCCTGGCGATCGGAGACGATTTTCGGATTGTCCGATTTCCGGTTCCTTTGGAAGGAAAGCTCCATCCAGCGCTTGATCGCTGGTGCAGCGATTTTGATGTAACCCATGTGGGCGGACCACACTTTAACATACATCGCGATTGCATCGTCGGTCTTACCGCGTTTCTCAAACGACTGAGCAAGGATTAAACCCACTTCCGGAGAGAATTTACTAAATCCGAGTACCAGGCCGGCTTCTTCTTCGCGATTGAGGTATTCATTGGCACGCTCGGCGGTCATTGCATACTCCTTTTTCGCCATCAGAATCTCGATAATGCGGAAGAGAGCGAACTCACGCTCCTTCTTTTCTTGGGAGTCGGTAAAGATGCGCTCGAAATCTTCCAAGGCGTTGGTCAGATCTGCATCCTGCGTGGATTCCCCGTAAACATCCGCACGCCCGAGGAGAGCCGCGAAGCGGTAAGACTGATCCTCGCGGGAAAGCGCCTCGCTATAGTAAGGAAGCGCCTCGCGGGGTGCAGAGGTGTTTGTCCGTAAGTAGTCCCCGAGCTTCACGAGGATGTAGTTCGAGAGGTCTTTCAGATCGAAATCGAATTTCAGGTTTTTGAAAAGAATCGTGATCATTGCCTTCGCGGCACGCTCCTTTGCTTCGTCATCCTCGCTGGCTTTCGCAACATCTTCGAAAACGCCGATAATGGCGATACGGAGCAGGGCGCGGGCGGCCTTGTCGTTGTTAGCGATATCAGGGAACAAGTAGTAATGATCCTTGAGTTCCTGCGGGCTGTGGCTCTCCAAGTAAACATCGGTATAAGAGTTAATCGCTTCTTCCAAGCCAACCGCTCCAGGGATTTTCGCCATTGTGGAAATGACTTCCTGGAGGCGTTTGAGAGCTTCCTCGCCACGGCCTACTTCGCTATATGCGCGAATTTGCGCAACAGCCACCTGGGCGCGATACGGCGAGCCAGGGGAGTATTCTTCCCAATACTTGTCGGCAAAAGGAACGGCGTCCTTCACGCGAGGGCCGGGTTCCTTGCCCTTTGCCACATCGCCAAGCATTGCGACAAGATAGTAAAGCGCTTCACCGGCAACACCGTCGTTACCTCGGATTTCTGCGATTTCAAGAGCCTTGAGGTAGCACTCTTCGGCCGCCTCAAGTTCTTTTTCCCCTTGGAGCACGTTGCCCCGCAGGTTGTAGGCTTGGTCGGCAACAGGGGAATCCGAGAACTCCGAGATCACGCGCTCAAGCTTCTTAAGAGCACCTTCTGGTTGCTCCTCAGCAAAGTGAGCATTTGCACGGTCATAAAGTGCGAGCGGAGTGTAGGACTGATTCTCGGCGTCCTTGTATTTCTCAAGAAACGCATCGAGCAGGCTGGCTGCCTTTGACCAGTATTGCAGGCGAGAGACGTTCGACGCTTGGAAATATGAAGACGACTGGATGAAGATACTTTCCGGGTATTTTTCCACATGCTGGTCGAGCAGAGGCGCAGCCATGTCATACTGGCCGGTGTAGAAATAGGAACCACCGAGAACGAAGAGCGCGAGGTCGTGCTCAGGGGTGCCTTCCGGAGCTTTCTTATTGTCGATGATGTCCGAGGCAATTCCGATGCAGATTTCATATTTCCCGTCGAAAAACAGGGAAGAGAGCATCATTTTCTGAACCGCCGGCTTGTAGCTGGAATCCGGATAGGCCTTGAGGAACCTTTCCCCATACTCCTGGGTAGCGTAGACGTTGCTAATAATCGAGGAAGTGCGGATGAGGTGGTAGAGGTTGTCTTCACGTTTTTCCGCCTTCGGATAGTAATTTTCCAACTGGTAATAAGCCCCGTATGCTCCGTGAGTGTTCTTATGGTTCTCGTGGATGTATGCGACCGCTGCGAGCTTGATCATTTCGATCGACTTGTTGCCGCGCTGCTCGCTTTCTAGATCGGTAAGCTGTTTTTCAAGCTGATCCTTGTAGAGCCGAGCCCCGCCGTCTGCGACGCGGGTGAGGTTGCCCATGGCACCTATGCGGTTCCGGAGATCCTCGATGGCCACGTCAGTTGGCGGGACGAACTGATAGAGGTTCATTGCTACTTTCAGCATTTCCGCAGAGATGGCATCACCAGCGAGCTTCATGAACACTTTGGAGAACCGTTGCATCTCATATGGAGGGATGATAAGTTCTCCGCGGTTTTTGCCGATGAAATCCAGAAGAACCTGCTCGTCCTCCTTGCTGATTGCCGCAGCTACGAGGGACTGGAAGCCGGAAACGATTGCATCGTTAGGGGTCGGGAAGGTATTCTTGTTGTTGATCGCGATTTCAAGGTGATCGTTGCCCTCTGGGATTTTCTCGAGGCGGTAATGGCAGATCGCCATGTTGATGTGGAATGCACCTCGGGGATAGCCGTCGCGTGCTTTGTCGCGTTCCTCGAGGAACTTTTTCCATTGGTTGATGGCCAGTTCGTAATCTTCTGCGCCCATTGCTGCCTCACCCCATTTCAGGAGTGCCTTTTTTTCAAAACGGTTACCTCCGCCCGCTTTGCCTTTGCCTTTGTTGGGGAAATCCTTGTAAGTCGCTTCAAAGGACTCCATCGCTTCACCAAACTTCTTCAGCTTGAGCTCACAGACTCCCTTACGATAATAGATGTTTCCGAATTGCGGGCCGAATAGTTGGAGAGCTATCTTGCCACCGTAGCGATCCACAGCCGCCTTGTTGAATGCGAGTGCCTGCTCCCATTTGCCGGCTTTCATCGAGGCGAGCGCCTTGTTGACGAGGCCGCCGAGATCGTCTTGCTCTTGTGCGCAGAGCGGCACGGAAGTAACCAGTAAAGTTAAGGTAAGGGTAAAGGCCAGGAGTAGTTTTTTCATGTCTGAAATTTTTTCAAGAAATAGGGGGACGGGGTTTTGTCAAGATTTCGGGAGCCGGGAACACTCGGCAAGTTTCCATTAAATAAAGGCCGCCGGGAGATACCTGCATGAGGGAACGTCCGACGGCGCAAAATATTAGGAGAAAAACGTTAAAGCTTTCACTCGAGGAGATCGGTGAAGGTGACCGAGGAGATTCCAGCGCCGGAGAGGGCGTTAAGCACGTCAATCACGCGCTGTTGGAAAGCACCGGGGTCAACATACACCTGAACTAGCGGCTTGCTTCCGGCACTGTTTGCAGCGGCGGAATACAGCTCGAGCTGGCTGTCAAGAAGAGGCACCTCGCGAGTGCTGACATCGGTATCGAGCGGCTGCTGTCCGGCACCGGTTCCTGAGAAAATCGCACCGGAGGCATCCACGCGGATGAACATCGGCTCGATCTTTGGCTGCTCGTCGGCAGGTGGGCTGGATGCCGGCAATTGGAGACTGAGATCCGTTTCGCGGGGAGTGATCGTAGAGGTGACCAAGAAGTAGATGAGAAGCAGGAAACAGACGTCAATGAGTGACGAAATATCGAGATCCGGATCCGGTTCCGGTTCTTTGGTTGATTTTTTATGTCGGGCCATGCGGAGAAGTGGGTTATTTGGTTTTGAGACCTTTGTGGGTCTTGTAAACGGCGAAGATCACTTGATCTACACCGGCCGTAGCAGCTGCGCGGATGGCGGTTCGGGAGTGCTTGAAAACAGCATTCAGGTCACCCCGAAGGTGAAGCTTGGATTCCTCACCAAGTGCGTCGTTCGCTTCCTTCTGAGTTTTGACGAGGTCGAAGATGTCGGTCTCGTCTTTGAGAATCACATTGAAGTTCTCTGCCGTGTAGGTGCCGTCTTCGTGAACGTTGACGACGATACGACCGCTTCCGTCCTTCTGTTTCTCGGAGTTTTTCGCAACCGGAGGGAGAACCTCCGGGTCTGTCTGGACGATGATCGCAGTGGCGTTGACGATGAAGAAGATGAGAAGCAGGAAGACCATGTCGATCATAGGCGACATATCGACCTTTGCGTCATCATCAGCAGCAGCGCTGGCCTTTCTGAGTTTTGAGGATGCCATGGGAATTTTTGGTTAGCAGGATGGTTGAAACGAAGGGAGGAATTGCCGGAATGACAACCCTCCCACGGGCTTCCCCACTGCTTAAACGGCGATACCTTCTGGGATCTTAGCGTAAAGGGTGTCGGCGTTGACGGTAGCAACGGCGGCGTTAAGAAGTTCCTCGGCGGTGTGGACGGACTCTGCGACGAGTGCGTTGTATTTATTCTTCAGGATGAAGTAGCAAAGGATACAAGGAATCGCGTTGAAGAGACCCCAGAGGGTAGTAAGGAGGGCGACGGAGATATCACCGGCGAGAGCGGACGGATCGGCGGCACCTGCGGTCTTGAGGGTTCCGAAGGCGTTGACCATACCGATAACCGTTCCGGTCAGTCCTAGCATCGGGGATGCCTGGGCGATGAGGGAGATGTAGTTGATCCACTGCATGGACTTGCGGGACTCGTTGTTGGTGAAATCCGCGATGGCGTCTTCAACCTGGTCACGACCGAGTGTTTCCGGCTGGTTCGCATCAATGTTCGGGAACGAATACGCAATCATACGCCCGAGGTAAGAAGGATGGGAGGCGGCGAGCTCGATGGCGGAGCGGACGCGGCACTCAGTCATGTGCTCCATGAGCGCGGCCTGAAGATCAGAAGGGCAAAACTTCGCTTTGGTAAGCGACATGAAGTTGTAAACAGCGAGCGCGATGAAGGCGACCACTGCAATCCCGATCAAAATCATTGTTGGTCCACCGTTGAGCACCCAGCGGTCGAGGAGAGTTTCTTTAACTACGTTTTCCGCTTGGGCGAAAAGTTGTGGCGTGGCAAGCAGAGTGGCTACGATTGCTGCGGACGCGGTGAAGCGAGGACGGTTGGCGAGTTTTTGTGTCATTGGTCGTTAGAAGGTTCTCTTGGAATTGCTGGTGAGTTTGGAAATTAAGAGGGTTTCGGCAAGAAAGATTTTCAGGAAAAATGCAGAAGTTTTTTTTGCAAACCAAGACTATCAGCCGCAGCGGTCCGTCTGGGTGAAAGAGTAGTAATCCTGCATTATCTACTGGAACGCGCAGCCCGGTGAGTTTCTTGGAACAAACTAAACCAAAACAGCTATGCAGCCTATCGCACCAAGACTAGCAGGAACACCATTCCTCAGAGCAACCGGGAGCCGAACAAGATCACTGCTGCAAGGGCGAGGAAGACGAGACCAAGGGCAATTTTGACGGAGAAGGTGTGGCGGGTCTGGAAATCTACGAGCGCCTTATTACTCATGCCGCAGAAGGCGAGAGCGAAGATGACGATAAGCGGCAGGATGAAGGCGAGGTTTATTGTGTTGGTTTCTTCTTCGTCAATGAGAAGTCGGAGGCATCCGGCCTCTCACTAGATTCTTCCGCCGATAGGCGGTTCCCCCGCGGGGAAAAAATTTTGTTCGTTTGGATTTCTTGGTTTTATGCTGCCTTTTTACAGGTTGCCGGACGGTAGATTTCCTATGGCCTGGAGCCGCCCAGCGAGTCGTGGGGACGCCACCTGTTGTAGCGCTTGAACGAGTCCTCTAAGATCGTTTCGAGTTCGGGTAATGTGGAGAACTCGCGCAGGTGGAGTTCGTCGTATTTGATGGTTCTCCACAACCTTTCGATGAACACGTTGTCGAGCCATCGGCCCTTGCCGTCCATGCTGATGCGGATACCATGATCGGTGAGACGTTCCCGCCAGGCACGCGAGGTGAACTGGCAGCCTTGATCGGTGTTAAAGATCTCCGGCGCTCGACCCGCCACTCGCACGACCTCGTCAATGAGTCGACAGAGCTGGATTTCGCGCGCTCCAGGATTGTCGGGCGGCGGAGTGAGTCGGTTGCGGTTGACGTCCACCAGTTCGCATTGGCGGCGGATGCTAAGCTGGTGACTGTCGCGATCGATCATTCTCTTACGCTCCTTCACCGTCCCAGCTCCTTGGACTTTTTTTGCAGCCACTCCATTTCTATGGTGAGCTGTCCGACTTTTCATTCCAGGCGGGCTTTGTCTCTTTCGGCAACCTCGGCTTCCTGCCGGGCATCCTTGCCGTCCTTTTCAAAGACGAGGTGCGGCTATCGAGTAACTCCTTCTTCCACTGGCTCACCTGCACGGGATGCCGTTCGTTTTCATCGGCGATCATGCCGACTGTTTTGATTCCCCGCGCCGCCTCCATGGCGATGCGGCTTTGAATTCGGCGGTGAAACTCCTTCTAGTTCTTCTTTTTGACATGGTGTTGTGTGGGTTGATTTTCACCAACCCGAACACCGCCTCAAACTAATTAAGCCCCTGGCTCCGTTTTGCCGGTCCGGCTCTCACTCAGCTGGCGGACGAATGATAACTGTCGCATCCCGGGAGCTCTCCGGAGCAGTGGAACGGAGCTGCTCCTCATCGGGCAAGGCGAGCATGTCCGGCATGCGCAGACCGTCGTCGGCAGGGGCGGGCACGATTGACTCGGATAGGGTGGCTGCCTGCTTGGGTTGTCCCTTCGGCCCCTCAGCGATGATCAGCGCTTTCTTCGGCGAGGCGCATGATGCCAAGCCGAGTGCGAGGAAAAGGATGAATGGATTTTTCACAGAAAGCAGAGTTTAGCGCGATTCGATGGAAGGAACCGGGATGAGGGTTTTTGGACCAGTGTAGAGAGTGAGCGGGCGATAAAGGCGGTTGTCCCGTAGCTGCTCAAGGACATGGGCAGTCCAACCCGAAGTGCGGGAAATCGCGAAGATCGGCGTGAAAAGATCGGTCGGGATGCCGAGGGAGTAATATACCGTAGCGGAGTAGAAATCGACGTTGGCTTCGAGCTTCTTGCGCTCACGCATGATTTCGGCAATGCGCTCGGACATCTTGATCCATTTCGGCTCGCCAAGTTCCTCGGTGAGCTGGACGGCCAGTTTCCGGAGATGAGGAGCGCGCGGATCGAGCACTTTGTAAACCCGGTGGCCGATTCCCATGATCTTCTCTTTCCGTTCCAGCTTACCCTCGACCCATTCATCGACTTTTTCGAGTTCGCCGATTTCCTGGAGCATGTGGATGACCCCTTCATTGGCACCGCCGTGGAGAGGGCCTTTTAGAGTCCCGATGGCCGCAGTAATTGCGGAATACATGTCGGAAAGGGTGGCTACCGTGACGCGGGCGGAAAACGTGGAGGCGTTCATACCGTGATCCGCGTGGAGGATCAGCGCTACATCGAGGATATGCGCCGCCATATCTGTGGGCACCTCACCGTTGATGAGGTAGAGGAAATGCTGAGCTTCGGTGAGATCTTCGCGGATCGGTGGAAGTTCAAGGTCGTTGCGAAAACGGTGAAACGCGGCGACGATGGTAGCCGTTTTCGAACAAAGCGAGAGGGCGATGGCAGCATTGGCATCGATGTCTGGTTCACCGATGGTGGCACGGGGATCGTAGAGGCCGAGCATGGAAACCGCTGTCCGGAGCACATCCATCGGGGAGGCGTCCTTGGGAGCGCATTTCAGGAAATCGATCACTTGCGCAGGCAGCTCCCTATCGGAGCGGAGACCCTTTTCGAAAGCGGCAAGTTCTTCAGGGTTAGGCAGACGGTTGTTGTGAAGAAGGAAGATAACTTCCTCGTAGCAGCAATTTTCCACAAGATCATCGATGTGGTAGCCGACATAGCTGAGTTCACCCACGTTTCCGATGACGTTGCTCAGAGAGGATTCGTTTGCGATGACCCCTTCGAGGCCGCGTGCGTATTCAGACATGATTATAGGGAAAAAGTGGAGTTAAAGCGAACTGCAAGCAAGGAAGCGTTTTGCGTGTCGCGGTGCAAGGTAGAATCGTTTTGAAGGAGGAACAAAGGGAAAGAACACGCCCAATGCCCCAAACCGCAGAAACTTCATGAGGGACATCACCGGCCGCTGATTTGTGCGACAGCGCGTTGCGCAAGAACCCTGATACTGGGCTCTTCGTCATCTACAAGCTTGCGCAACTCTGGAAGGCTCTTTTCGCTGCCAATCTCGCCAAGAATCACGAGAGCAGACCGGCGTAACGTTGCGCTCTCGGCATTCACCTGCTCGAGGACGTCCTGTTCGATCGCCTCGCCAAATTTCACATATCCGGATTGCCAAAGGTTGGGCTTCTTCAGCCACAGCTCATGAATGACGGGCGCAGCCCCCTCGGTTTGTTCCTTCACGACTAGCTCCACCAATGTCGCGGGCACCGGGATGTCCTCCGTGGTATATCTTTTTACGGCCTGCAGTGCAGCCTTGCCCGCTGAGCCGGTGTCCTCGGCCCAGGAAAGAAGTGCGCGGGCGATTTCACCGTGGAAGCGCACTCCCGGTTTACCCATGAGTTCAACGAGCATTCTGCTAATATCCGTCCGGTAGATTTTAGGCTCTGCAGCTGCGAAGCGCTCGACAGCACGCTCGACCCTGTCGATATCGATACTCATAAGCTCGCGCATATTAAGTTGATAAAATGCCGGATCACTCGCGTCGTTCAACTTCTCAGCGGAGCCAGCCACGAACTGTTCGTTATCCACCCGCACCACGATCACGCCAAGATCTGGATGCGTCTCCACTACCGAGCCTAGCTTTCCAGCGATACTCGCCACAGTTTCGAGGTCTCCCTCAACCCCGGTAAGTAGCATCAGGTAATTCCCGTCATCCCGTGGATACGGATGGGAGCTAGGAGCAGCTAGAATTTCGCGAATGAGATAGTCTCGCGCGGTATACATATTCCGCTGAACCAGATTGGTCAGATAGACGCCGTAGGCTTTGGCTACTCCTCCGCCTTCTTCCAACCTGCTCCTCTCGGACTCCAATGGTTTTGTGCCAAAACGCTCTTTCAGCACCTCAAGAGGATCGACGGCCTCCACGGGAAAAAGCGGTTCGGTGCCGCCTACCATTGGCTCGGGGCCTTTTTCACGGATGATATCATCTCCTTTTACAAATAAAGGAATACAGATCACTCCAGCAGCCATCAATATCCCGAAAAAAACTGCTTTCAGACGGGCGGTAGGGTTCGCATATAACAAAAGAACAAATCCAAGGATCGATATAAATCCTCCAATAACCAGTTTATTGGAAAGTTCCATTCCGCTGAAAGCCCCGCCCGAACCACCGGAGAAAAGGAAGAGCAGTGCGGTAATGATCATCATTCCGGCACCAGCAATCCCGGCGATCACTCGCAAGGGCGGGGTGGGGCCGAGTTGCTCCGGATGATTGAAATCCGCATAGCGCATCGTTTCCATCCCCTCAGGAACTGCCGCTGCAGAAAGTGGAACACGCTTAAACCGATTCAGATCCAGCCCGGCGCGCTCACCCGGGTAAAATTTCTTCGACCGGATGATCACCTCGTCATTGATCCGAAAGCGGGTGTCACATCCCCCGCACTCGACCATCCGTTCCATCAAGCCCTCGTCAACTTTGAAACGCTGGCGGCACGCAGGACAACGTATACTCAGGTCTTGGTTGCTTTCTAGGTCTTCGGACATCAAGGTGCAAAGATTGGAACACGCACACAAAGATTGCAACCCTGCTTCCAAACAGACTAGAGGAAATTTACTTAAGATAAATTAATGGTTGATATTACTTAAATTCGAGCTACAGCCGAACAACTCGATATTTAAAAGCTATGGATACCCTACCCCTGCCTCCCCTGCCTCCCCTGCCTTCGGATACGCAAGAAGACGCCAAGGGCTACCGAAGGGCGTTCAGCGACGGATTCGTAGATGAGTCCGTAGTGCTCTCAGTCATTGCCAAGGGGTCTTACGAGCGAGTTTTCGTGAAACCGGAAGACATGGCTCTCTCCTCCAGTGAAGACGACTACGCAGGATGGTCCCTGCCGGTTCCCTCCCCATTCCGCAGCCTTCTTGATATCGAAAATCCTGAACCAGCGCCCGAACCGAAACGCCCCGCTGCACCAAGCTTGGATGGCATCCTCAAATTTTCCGAACCGGGGATCGCCGAGCCTCACCGCGGAAACCACCGCTGGCGGCTCTTCGCCATATCCGGAGCCATGACATGCGGGATTCTTTCCCTCACCCTCCTCAGCCTTGCCCAGCGCACAAGCCTCCGGGATGCAATGGCGGGCTACATACCCTCCGCACGCGAAGCGCCCGCCGTTGAAGTAGCTGCGATGGAACAAGAAGTCGTCCCGGCGGTTGTGCAGTTCAATACCGGCGAGTAGGCATCAAGGCATGGCGCAAAAAGCCACCTCCGTTTATACCTCAACGGCCCTTAAGAACTTCACCGTCATCTCTTCTTCCGGCGTTGGAAAAGGATCCCGAGATCGATCACTTCGAGCACCTCTGCAAAGGAATGGGCGGCGGGCGATATGCCGCAGGCGAGAGGAACCGTGATTTAGAAACCGCGTCGGCAACGGGAACGAGTATATCCGGCAATTTGCCGAGGTTGTCGCGATTTCTAAATCGCGGTTCCTTTCTGCTACGCAGCTAGCTCATGAGAAGTATAAATGGTGCGGCGGGTCGAGGATGGTTTAGGCATCCTCCCCAAGTATCACGGAGACAGTCGGCCTTACTGCGAAAATGGCCTTCGCTACTTCGCGAACGGTTTCCGGGGTGAGGGATTTGTAGATCTCGGGGAGGTGGCGGTGGCTGTCTGCTGGGTTGCCGAATAGGAGATCTAGGGTGGCGTGGCGGGCGTTGGAAGCGGGGGATTGCTGCTGGAGGGCGGCTCCGCTGAGGACGGTGGAGCGGACTCGCTCAAAAGTGTCTTCGGGGATGCCTTCGGTGGCGATTTTTTGGATCTCCTTTTGCAGCTCGGTGGTGGCGAGATCGATCTGCTCTGGGGAGGTGGCGAGGTAGAAGGTGAAAAGGCCTTGATCGTAGCCGAGGAACTGAGTGGCGCCGACGCGGTATGCGAGGCCGAGTTCTTCGCGGATGCGGCCAAAGAGGGGGCCGGCCATGTCGGAGGCGTGCTCTTGGAGGAAGGCGAGGGCGTAGCGGTCGGTGCTGCTTATGGCTGCACCGGGGTAGCCGATTGCGAGGACTGCCTGTTTCTTGGGTAGGGTGGAGGAGATATTTTCCCCGGTGGATACCTGCGATGCGGGTGGATTCCATTGTTCCCCGGTGGGGAGGTTTTTGAAATGACTTTCAAGGAGATCGATGAGGGCGGCGGGGTCGAAATCTCCGGCGACGGCGAGGGTGAAGTTCGCGGCGCAGAAGTGGCGGGAGTGGTGGGCAACGAGGTCGAGGCGCTCCAGTTTTGCTAGGGTCTCGATGGTCCCGAGGGAGTCTAGGGCGTAGCCTTGGACGGAGTAGTGGCTGCGGCGGAGTGCTTTAAAACAGCAGTGAAGAGGATCGGCTAGGGCTTCCTCAAGGCAGGCGAGCTGGCTGGCTTTTTCTCGGGCAATGGATTCGCTTGGGAAGATGGGGTTCAGGATGACGTCCGCGAAGATATCGAGGATGGGGAGGATATCGGTGGAGAGGCCGGCGGCCTGGACGAGGAGGGCGTTATTACCGGCGGAGGCGCTGATATTTGCGCCGAGGGACTCGAGGGTGAGGGCGATCTCGTCCGCGCTACGGGAGGTGGTGCCCTTGTTGAGGGTGGTTGCGAAGAGCTGGTTGAGGCCGTTATTTTCAAGAGTTTCCGAAGGGAGTCCGGCGCGAGCGGCGGCTTGGAAATGGATGAGGGGGACGCGGTGATCTGGCAGGAGTGCGAGTTGGAGACCGTTGGAAAGGGTGTGGGTAGTGATGCCTTGCACGGCGGTTGCGGCTTTCTTCGCGGCGACGATTGGCTCGAAGCTCTTAGGATCGAGTGATGTGAAGGTGAGGCGCTCTTCGGTGAGTTTCGCAGCTATGCGGCGGATGTCGGCGGGGGTGACGGCATTGATGAGGGCGAGGTAGGAGCGGGTGAAATTTAGATCGTGTGCCTCATGCCAGTTCGATGCGAGATCGGAGGCGCGGCCGGAGGCAGTGGTGAGGGTGCGGAACTGGCTGGCGGCGGTCTGGCGTTTCGCTTTTGCCAGATCGTCGTCGAGGGCGCTGGCGGCTAGCTCGGTAATTTCCGCGAGGATGGCGGCTTTTAGTTCGTCGCGTTTCTCCGGCTGAGATTCTGCTGAAATGGCGATGAGTCCCTCTTGGCCGGGATCGATCCAGGTCCATGCTGAAATTTCGAGGGCAAGCTCGCGCTGCTCGCGGAGGTGGAGGTGGAGGCGGGATGCGCGTCCTCGCCCGAGGATGGCGGCGAGGAGATCGTAGGCAGGTGCGTCTGGGTGGTCGATGGCCGGGGTTTTCCACGAAAGGCAGAGGCGACTGGTGGGGATATCGAAGGTATCAAAGCCTTCGCGGGGGCCGACCTGCGGGGGATCGGCCTGGAGGTGTGGCTCGGGGCCGGAGACGATTTTGCAATCGGCGGTGAGGGAGGTGACCAGCGCACGGGCTTCGTCTGCATCGAAGTCACCGGAGATGACGATGTGGGTTTTGTCCGGGGTGTAGCGGGCGCGGTGGTAGTCGGTGAGATCTGAGTGGGAAATTTCATCGAAAAGATGGCGGTGGCCGATGACAGGCTGGCGGCGCGCATCTACGTTGAACGCAGTAGATAGGAGGAGGCGTATGGAGGCGTTATCGGGATCGTCGAGGCCCATATCGATCTCGCGGCGGATCACGTCCTTTTCACTTTCGAATTCGGATTCGGGGATGAGCGGGAAAAACACGAGTCCAGTGAGGCATTTCAGAAACGTTTCCAAAGAGTGGGAGGGTCCATCGATGTAATAGACGGTGCGATCGAAGGTGGTGTAGGCATTCCAGTGCCCGCCGCCTGCCTGCACTGCCTGGGCGAGGCCTTCGGAGGAGTAGTCGCGGGTGCCTTTGAAGACCATGTGCTCAAGGAAATGCGAGAGCCCTGTTCCGAGTAGGTTATTTTCATGGATGCTACCGGTGGCGACCCATGCTTGCACGCTGATGACCGGCGCGGTGGGATCGGGATCGAGAATCAGGGTGAGTCCGTTCGGGAGAGTGTGGCGGGTGGCGTTTGTGAGAGGGTATTCCATGAATTTCCGGCTTGGCTGGAGGATGGATGCAGCATAAACTCATGTCATGCAACGTTGGATATTATACGCGGGTCTTGCTGTTTTCGGTTTGGTACTCCTTGCGGGCGGTGCCTACTTCGCCCGCAAGGAATACTATCTGTCAAAACCCGCCCCGATCTGGGTCCCACTGGCGCTCCGCGTGGATATTTCCATGGCGGAGCAGAGCAAGCTCGCAGAGCAGATCGAGGAACGCCTGCGCGACGAGGAGTTGCTGCGCCAGGTGGTGATCGATGCCGGGTTGCAATCAAAATTCGGATCGCCCACCGAGGATGCGGCGGTGAAAGAGCTAAAAGATCGCCTCTTCGTGAAAGTCGGCACGGTGGATACGCCGCAGGGCACTACGGCTCCCTCGATCAATATCGGTGTGAACGGCAATGGTCATGAAAAGGAGGCAACTGGCGATGCCGCGTCCCGCCTCATTAAGGATGTCTGGAAAATGATCGGGATTGATCCAGAGACAGGGCTACCGCTTGAGCGGCCTGCTGGCGGAACTCCTGCGGGTACGGGGGGTGCAAAACCTGCAGATACAGGAGATGGTTCCGGCTTCTACTCTCCGATACCGGATTTGAATTAATCGCCGCCCAAAGCCTCCGGCGGAAGAAAAGAAAAAGCCGGCGCTCCAAGATGGAGGCCGGCTTTGTGAATTTTCGGGACCGTCTTACGCTTTTCCGAAGATGGTCTGGCCGGTGGAGCGGAGCTCGTCGCAAGCTTGCTTCATGCGGTCGCAGAGGCCTTGCTCGCCAGCCTTCAGGTAGGAGCGTGGGTCGTAGCTCTTCTTGTTACCGACTTCGCCGTCGATCTTAAGCACACCTTCGATGTTCGAGCAGATGTGGGTGACGATGGGGCGGGTGAACGCGTATTGGGTATCGGTATCGATGTTCATTTTGATGACACCGTAGTCGAGCGTTTCCTGAAGATCCTCGGAGGAGGTACCGGAGCCGCCGTGGAAGACGAGATCCATTTCCGCGTCCGCGCCGTGCTTGTCCGTGACGGCTTTCTGACCGTCCTTGAGGATGGTTGGCTTGAGCTTCACTGAGCCGGGCTTGTAAGCGCCGTGCACGTTTCCGAAGGTGGCTGCGAAGATGAAGCGGCCGATTGGTTGGAGCGTTTCGTAAACTTCGACCATGTCCTCAGGGGTGGTGTAGAGCTTTTCGATAGGCAGGCCGGAGGTATCGTGACCGTCCTCTTCGCCGCCAACGCAGCCGGCTTCGACTTCGAGGATGATGCCTAGCTCGGCACATTCCTTGAGGAGTTCCTTGGAAATCTTGAGGTTTTCATCGAGTTCTACGACGGAGCCGTCGAACATGTGGGACTGGAAGAGAGGGCCTTTACCAGCTGCGATGCGTTCGCGGGAGGCTTGCAGGAGAGGCCTGAGAAAGCCGTCGACCTTGGCCGGGTGGCAGTGGTCGGTGTGGAGGGCGATGAGGACGTCGTGTTTCTCAGCGAGCATGTGGCAGGCTTCTGCGAGGACGATGGCACCGAAGGCCGCTTCTTTCACTGCAGTGCCGGATGCGAACTCGCCGCCACCAGTGGAAACCTGGATGATGCCGTCGGATTTGGATTCGGAAAAGGCTTTGAGGGCACCGTTGATCGTGGTGAGTGAGGTCACGTTGATCGCCGGGTAGGCGTAACCGCCTTTCTGGGCGGCATCGAGCATTGCTTCGTATTGTTGAGGAGTTGCGATAGGCATAACGGGTGGCTGCGTAGCGGAAAGTTTACCGGGGTGCAAGGCCGTATCGTAAAAGAGAAATCACAATGGGAGTGCAGCGGACATAGACGAACTGGATAATTAAATATTTCGTCAAATGAACGCGAATGAACACGGATCGGATTCTTTGGTTTGAATACAGAGGGGTCCGGAGAAGCTGATTTCCCTAGAGGATGGGCTTTGAAATTTCCTTGTGCTTGCGTTTCGCCCACAAGCCCGCTACATACTCCCGCCTCACACCGGATGTGGGTCCCGTGGTCCAATGGATAGGACGATGGCCTCCGAAGCCGTAGGTGGTGGTTCGATTCCACCCGGGACTACATGGGTGTGAAACGTCCGGCAGGAAACGATCACTCCGCCATGTCTGCTTTCACTCTACCCTCCGATTACGCCCGCGTGCGCAGTGTCGCTAGTTTTAAGGAACTGCTTAGTACTCCGTTTGCGGATGGGGTTAATGCCCTTTACTGGGAGCGCACTCTCGCCGGGGACTTCGCGGGAGTAATGAGAAAGCTGGCTTTAACCGGGGGAATTACTCCTTTAGAGGACGGGATGTTTGAGGAAATTTCATGGAGCCCTGCCTGTCAGGTGGCGGTCGAGGCGATGCTGGGCGATCTCCGGCTTCTTCGCCAACACGGCTTGCTTCCGGAGCTCAATGGCATTTCCGGATACGAGCGCGACGAGGATACGGGGCTGCTGCGGACGGATGTTTATTCCTTCCATGCCGATAGCGCGACCGACGAGGCAGACACTTGGCTCTGCACTTACCTTGGCCCCTCCAGCGAGGTTTTACGAAATGATCAAGCGCGCCGCCATGTGGACGATCCCGCGCAGCGTGCGCTTTTGCTCAAAGACTACGGCGGAGCGGATGACTCGGGTTTCCTCGAATACCTTGCGGACTATTGTTACGATCTCCACTACGCCCCGCTGCCAGACGCCTGCCCTTTTTCTCTCGGTCTGGGAAATCTCTGGCGCATCGCTGTCGATTATCCCGGGAGTCCGGTTCCTCCCTGCATACACCGCGCTCCAGAAAATCTTCCCGGCTCAGCTCCGCGTCTTTTGCTGATCGCTTGAACCATTTGGGCGGCATGTTTGAGGCTGACTTTCCGCGTTTTCCATTGCGGAGAGGTAGCTGTTAGTTCGCCGGGCCATCGAGCTGGATGAACCCGGTCTTTCTGATGGAGATGAAAAAATCATCCAAACCTGTCTGGCGGAGATCGGGAATGGCGGGATCGCCGATGAGGAGAGGACCCGCGATTTCGAAATCGCGACAACCTTGGCGAATTGCCGGAAAGGCTCGCTCCAGTTGCAGTCGCGGTTTCTAAACCGGCGGCTCCCTTCTCTGGGCGGAACCCAGCAGCTACGCGATTTGGAAATCGCGATTCTTTTTAGCATCGGTTAGGTTTGTGGATGCTTTTGCGGATTGCTCTTGTTTGGTCGGTGTTTGTTGCATTGGCGTTCTGTGCTCCGGAAACGGTAATGAAGGGTGGGGTGCGGTATTTTGTTTGGAAGACTGATGCTGAAAAAGTGAGGGTAATTTGGAAGGATGGGGCTGGGAAGCAGCTTGGGGATTTTCCGGCAGCGAAGGCGTATCTGGAGGGAAAGG